>PNLC01000018.1 GCA_013822885.1 Bradyrhizobium sp. | reverse complement strand
AATCCGTCGAGGATGGCGGCAATGGCGGGCTCGGTCGAGCGCTCGCGGTCGGTATCCTCGATCCGCAGCAGCATCTTGCCGCCGCGCTTTTTGGCATAGAGCCAGTTGAACAGCGCCGTGCGGGCGCCCCCGATGTGGAGGAAGCCGGTGGGCGAAGGGGCAAAGCGTGTGACGACGGAATCGGTCATTTACCGGGCGGGCTGAGGGGTGAGTGGCGGTGGTGTATATCAGGAACGATACATAACTAAAGCCTCCCCATGGGCAAAGTAGGCTTGGCTCACGGGGGCGAATTTGGCAGAAGGTCCGTTAATCCCTCGCAGGAACCTGGAATGACCACAGAACCGGTAGCGGCAGAGGCGGGACGCGATTTCATTCGCGACATCGTCCAGGCTGATCTTTCCTCGAACAAGCACAGCCGGATCGTGACCCGATTTCCACCGGAGCCGAACGGCTATCTGCACATCGGCCACGCCAAGTCGATCGCGCTCAATTTCGGGATCGCGCAGGAGTTCGGCGGCAAGTGCCACCTGCGCTTCGACGACACCAACCCGACCAGGGAAGAGCAGGAATATATCGATTCCATCCAGGCCGACGTGCACTGGCTCGGCTACGACTGGGGAACCGATCTCTATTACGCGTCGGACTATTTCGACCGCCTGTACGACTGGGCGGAGGGCCTGATCAAGGCCGGCCACGCCTATGTCGACGACCAGTCGCAGGAGGAGATCCGCGTCAGTCGCGGCACCCTGACGGAGCCCGGCAAGAACTCACCGTTCCGCGATCGCGCGGTGGACGAAAATCTCGACCTGTTTCGCCGCATGAAGGCCGGCGAGTTTCCGAACGGCGCACGCGTGCTGCGGGCCAGGATCGACATGGCCTCCGGCAACATCAACCTCCGCGACCCCGTGCTCTATCGCATCCTGCATGCCGAGCACCCGCGCACCGGCACCAAATGGTCGATCTATCCGAGCTACGACTATGCCCACGGCCAGTCGGACGCCATCGAAGGCATCACGCATTCGATCTGCACGCTGGAATTCGAGGACCATCGGCCGCTTTACGAGTGGCTGCTCGACAAGCTGCCGGTGCCTTCGAAACCGCGCCAGTACGAATTTGCCCGCCTGAACCTGACCTACACGCTGCTGTCGAAGCGCGTGCTGACGCAGCTCGTGCGCGACGGCCACGTTTCGGGGTGGGACGATCCGCGCATGCCGACCATTGCCGGGCTGAAGCGGCGCGGCGTGCCGCCGGCGGCGGTGCGCGAATTCGTCAAGCGCATCGGCGTGGCGAAAGCCAACAGTGTGGTCGATGTCGGCATGCTGGAGTTCTGCATCCGCGAGCATCTCAACAGGACGGCGCAGCGGCGCATGGCGGTGCTGCGGCCGCTCAAGGTCGTGATCGAGAACTATCCGGAAGGGCAGACCGAGGAACTCGAGGCGATCAATCATCCCGACGATCCGGCCGCCGGCACGCGGAAGATCGCGTTCGGCCGCGAACTTTATATCGAGCGCGACGATTTCATGGAGAACCCGCCGAAGAAATTCTTCCGGCTGTCGCCGGGCAACGAGGTGCGGCTGCGCTACGCTTATTTCGTCAAATGCACCGGCGTCATCAAGAACGATGCCGGCGATGTCGTCGAACTGCGTTGCACCTACGATCCCGCTACCAAGGGCGGCAACGCGCCCGACGGCCGCAAGGTCAAGGCCACTATGCACTGGCTGTCTGCAAAGGATTCGGTACCGGCGGAAATCCGCGTCTACAATCAGCTGTTCGCCAATCCGAGCCCGAACGCTTCGAATTTTGCCGCCGATCTCAATGCGGAATCGCTGGAGGTGCTGCCCGACGCTCGGATCGAGCCTTCGGTTGCTGCTGATAATTCGAACGAGGTGATGCAGTTCGAACGGCAGGGTTATTTCGTGCGCGACAGGGATTTTGCGCCGGGCAAGCCGGTGTTCAACCGCACCATCGGCCTGCGCGACACCTTTGCCAAGGAAGTCGGCGGGAAGGGCTGAGGTCGATGGGGGCGTCCGGACGCGGCACGACTGACGATACCGTTTCCGGTTTCATGGGGAAGTGGGCGGTCGCATTCACTCGACTGGATGCGGCGGCGCTCGCGTCGCTCTACTCGAAGAATGCGTTCTTCTTCGGCTCGAACCCGAGCCTCTACCGCGGCAACGACGGCGTTAGGGCCTATTTCGAGGGCTTGCCGCGGTGGTCGTCGCCATCGGTTGAGTTCAGTGATGTCAGGACGGCGCAGGTGACGAACGATGTGATTAACGTCGCGGGCACGGCCTCCTTTGTCGTCGAGCGGGGTGCCGAGCCGCTGGTGGTGAAAATCACCTGGGTGATCGTTCGCGAGGACGGCGACTGGAAAATCGTCAGCCACCACGTGTCGTCGAAGGCGCCGCTGATCGCGCAGTAGGGCGCTGCGAGCGCGCTAGCAGCCCCGGCAGATCCCCCGCATCGACTTTGCGAGTTGGGCGTCTTCCTCGCTCATGGGCTCGTACGGCTTCTGCGGAACGACCCGCCGCGCCTCGTCGGCCTTCTGCCGAGCCATCCGCTCGGTCTCCTGCCGCTGATAGCAGGCCTCGCGTTCAGCTCTCGCTTCAATAAAGCGGCATTGCTCTACCGCCGCGGCAGCGGAACCCGATAGTGCGAGCGCCAATGAAACGTAGACGACCAGGAAGAACTTCATGGCGTCACCCTAGCATTTGTTAGCTCGCTCACAAAAGAGGGGCATTCGCGCAACACTTGCGGTGTTCCTCGACAGGAACGTCATTTGCGACTCCACTTCGAGAAAATTTCAGCTCAGTATTCGCGGAGCCGGGAGCGGCGGATCGAACGTTTTTTTACCAATGAATTTTGACCCGGCAGGTCGCAGCGCGAGAATGCCTGCGGCCCTTTTTACTCTCTTCCGGGAGATAAAATGGGGGGCGAACAGTGACCTATTTCATTTTTGCCCGCGATGGCACGAGTCGTATCGTGCTGAAGCGGGACACGAGGGAAGCCGCGGAAAAGAAGGCACGCGAACTGAAGGATCTGGGTTGGTTCGACGTGAAGATCGAGGCTGCAGACACTTTCAAGGCCGCTTGAATTATCCCCGCAGCGATGTCATCGAACGCGTCGCTGCTCCAGCGCATCTCGCAGGATGGCACTAACCTTCCGATCGAGGAGATCGATGCGGTTGGCCGTGGCATTGCTTTGACGCAGAAGCTCGAGCAACTCGTCGGCAATGAGCCGCTTGATTGTGGCTTCCACGATGGTCGCCAATACGTAGCAGATGAATGCTGCGGCCAGAACCCAGCCGATGATGGGACGAAAATCGGGCGTAACGTTCCAGACAAACAGACCCGCTATCGCGGCCATGAACCAGATGACGACCTTGAAAAATGTTCTCACGTTCAAATGCTCCCTCAAGAAGCGCGGGTCCGATTGGACCTAGGTGTCGCGCATAAATATCTCCGCCCAAAATTGCGCCCGCTCGCGTCGGGTCTTCCCATGCTGCCCACTTCCAATTGCCCTGCCTCAAAAGGGCGATGGTCAGCACATGAACCAATGGCGTCCCGACCGGACGGTTCCGCGCACAATACGGCGCGGTTCGTAGGAACCTTTTGGGCGCAGGCCGACAAAAACAGTCGCGGTAGCGGACCTGCGCCGAACCCATTTACGGGTGCATCTAATCTACACCAAACATCGCGGCGATGGCGGCCACGTTCGTCGTGATCGAACAGGCAGATTGTATAAGCCCCGCACGCAAGTCGGCACATGTTCTCTCAAGTTTCTGCATCCGTTCCGCTAGCGCCTGGAATGCAGCGTCCGGTAGTATTTTGATACCAAAAGGGGCGTAAGGTGTAGACCCGGGTGGTGGAGCAGGGCGAGACGACGGGTCGAAAACGGGGTTATGCCGGGACGTGGCCGCCGCGTGCCGCAGCGCCAGCCGGCGGCTTCGCGCCATCGCGGCCGGCCTTGTGGCGGCCGGTCATTGAGACCGTACGCCAATGGGCGCGTGCTGAAGCCGGGGCTGGGCGATTGCTGCCCTGGGTACCCATCGCCTTCGGGACCGGCATCGCGCTTTACTTTGCCGCCGGTCACGAGCCGGTGCTGCCAGTGGCTGCCGCCGTCGCGGCCGGGCTTTGCATGGTTGCGGTACTGCTGCGGCGGCAAAAATTCTTCCCGGTCGCGGTCATGATTGCGGCGGTCGCGGCGGGATTTGCGGTGGCGACATGGAAGACGGCGCGGATCGCGCATGGCGTCTTGGCGCGGCCGATGTTCTCGGTGTCGCTGACGGGCTTCGTCGAGACTCGCGATATCCGCGAGCGCACCGACCGCTTCGTGCTGCGGGTCGTCTCAATGGAAAGCGCGCGCGGAACGATAAAGCTCGAGCGCGTGCGACTCTCGGTGAGAAAGGGGACGGCGCCCGCGGTCGGCAGCTTCGTCGAGTTGAAGGCGCGGCTGCTGCCGCCGCCCGCACCGTTGCGGCCGGGCAGCTACGATTTTGGCCGTGACATGTTCTTCGCCGGCATCGGCGCCTCCGGCTTCGTGATGGGCGCGATCAAGACGGCGGAGCCGCCCGACGGCGGCGGGTTTCGCCTGCGCTACGCGGCTTTCATGCAGGGTTTGCGGGATGCGATCGACGCGCGGATCCGAACCACGCTGGAAGGCGACAAACGCGCCATCGCCACCGCGTTGCTGACCGGACGGCGCGATGCGATCTCGCCGCCGGTCAACGATGCGATGTTCGTCTCCGGCCTCGGCCACGTGCTGTCGATCTCGGGCTACCACATGGCGGTCGTCGCCGGCGTGGTGTTCTTCGCGGTGCGCGCGCTGCTGGCGTTGTTTCCGGCACTCACGGTCGGCTACGCCATCAAGAAATGGTCGGCCGCGGCAGCATTCGTCGCGGCGGCGTTTTATCTGCTGCTGTCGGGCGCCGAAGTGGCGACGCAGCGCTCGTTCTTCATGACGGCCGTGGTGCTGATCGCGGTCATGGTCGACCGCCGCGCCGTCACGTTTCGTACGCTCGCCGTCGCGGCCATGGTCGTGCTGACGGTGGCGCCGGAAGCGCTGGTGCATCCGAGTTTTCAGAGGTCACGCCCTCGATACGTCATCGTGGCGTCAGCAACGCGGAAATCCCTATAAATAAAGGGTTTCATGCATTTCGGACCGTGCCGACGGTGGCACGTATCGTGATCAAATCCCGGCTTAAACCGGGCTTCCCCGGCGCAAATCCCAGAACAAATCCCAGAACCGTTCGCGGGCCGTTCCCGCTGGCGGGGAGGGCGGTTCGATGACCGACGCGCCCAAGCTGCCCTACGTCCACAGCTTCACCGACACGCGCGGCAAGCTGCGGCATACATTCCGCCGTCGCGGGCACCGGCAGATCACGCTGAAAGGCCAACCGGGCAGCCCGGAGTTCATGGCCGCCTACGAGAAGGCGATGGCGGGCACGTCAGCGCCGCCACTACCGCCAGCTTCAACGCTGGTCGGCGGTGTCGCGGCGAGTACCCCGCTGATTGGCGTCTACCTGCTGATGCTGGATGGCAAGCTGGTCTACGTCGGCTCCAGCCTGCACATGCCGAACCGTGTCGCTGGGCATCGCACCAACGGCCGACCGTTCGATCAGGTGTTCTACATCGCCACCAAGGCGAACCAGCGCGAGCAACTGGAGCGGACGCTGATCAAGGCGTTGCACCCATCGCAGAACACACGGCATCGCACCAACGGCACCACACACCCCGAACTCTAACCCCAACCCCGACTGCAATGCGCAGCCGGTCTAACCCTCAGGAGATTTGAACGTGAAGATATTCGTCAACTACGTCCTCGCCTTGGTGCTGGGCTGCCTCGGTACCTTGGTCGCGTGCATCTTCGTCTACGGCGGCACCGGCAGCGAGAGCCTGACCTTGCTGACGTGGGTGCCGGTGCTGATCTGGGCTTATTTCCTGCCGTGCATCATCGCCCTCAATCGCGGTCATCAGGCCGCGCCGCCGATCTTTATCGTCAACCTGTTTCTGGGTTGGTCGCTTCTCGGCTGGGTTGGTGCGCTGGTGTGGGCTGCGATGCCGATACCGGAAGCCTTGACGCTGTCACCGCTGGCGGCAGACTGCTTCCAGCGCAATGAACCGCGCCTTGGAGCAAGCCGCACATGACCACCTATCACGATGACAACGACCGCGCCCGTGAAGAACGAGGAACTGAGAGAACGCGAGCAACTGAGCAAGGCCAACAAGAAGTTCGGGCGCATGCACACGTGGCGGACCTTTATTGCATCCGGCTTTCCGGCGTGCGCGATCCTGTGCGTCTGGCTGTTCGGTGATCCTCCAAGCCGAACCGAGGTCATGATCTTGGTCACGTGGGCGACGACGTTCTTCATGATCGGCTGGCTGGAGATACGGTTGAAGGTTGTGCAGAACAAGCTTGCGATGATGCACGACGAACTCAACGATCTGAGCGGCAGGGACCCGCACAATGGTCGCCACGGCTACTCGATCAGCGAACGCAGCGACTGGTGATGTGCACCGCCAGAAATAGAAACGCATCGGTACTGCCGGGCCACCGATGCGCCGTTGCGTCTCCGACCTGCGAAGGCGGGCTAAGACACGTCGAAGTCGCAGCCCACCATCGCATGCTGATCAAGACGCGCACAAGCGGCTTGAGCCGAACGCAGCGAGGTCTATGATCGACACGGCAACGCCGCCACTCCGGTAGAGTGGCGGCGCGATGTCGAAGCCGACATGAACTCTTAAGGATGATCAGCGACAGCCGGGCGGGCGGACGCTGATCGAACTGAGAGCGAGAACAACCACGAACCCACTTCAGTGTGCGCTGGAGGCGCAGCTATATGAATAGAGTTGATCCCGCCGCTGCGCAAGTCCGCAGCATCACTGCCCGCCAACTTCCACCTTCACCATATCGCCGCTGGCGCAATAGCGTGTTGAAAGTCAACCGCAGACGAAACCGGCTGCCGTGCCTGCCCGATGACATTGAGGGCCGCGACTTCCTCAAGGTGCTGGTCACGCTGGACCCGGACCTCGACATCGGCAATCTCGCGCCGTGGGTAACAGCGCTGGAGCTTCACAGGATCAGGAAGGCGGCGCGGTGCTTCAAGCCGACCGAGATCAGCATCGGGCACGCGATCAAGCTGACCGATGCCGAGCGCGAGGCGTGGCAAATCTGGAATATCCGGCCCTGTGACGTGCCGTGGGAAGTGGTGCAGCGGCGACGCGCCAAGGACAAGAATGATCGACGCAGAAAGAGGCGGCAGACCGAGCAAGCCAGACTGCAGGCGAGGGGCTGTGATCCACGCGAAGCCGCCGTGCTGGCGGTGATCGAGCGCCTCACCCAGCGGCCGGGACCAACCGTGATCTACGCGCGGGCGATTATGGACGGCATGCAGAGGGCCGAACGCGAAGCCTTCCCGACCGCGAACACCTCTTTCCGGGTGATCGTTCACCGGGTGCTCGGTCGGCTCGTGAAGGGTGGCACATTGACTGATGATCTGAGGTTGCGCGGTCCACTTGACAACGCTCAGAGGTTTGTAACACCCACCCCCACCGCTAAGTCATTGATCCATCGGGGTCTGGCTGTAACAGATCGTGACACCGGCCCAAGGGAGGTGCACGAAGCCGAAGGACTGGATGCGGATGATCCGAAGGGGCTTGCCGAGGTGGAGGTCTTAGCGACAGCCGGGCCACATCGGGCGTCGAGCCCGGTGGTTGCCTTCCGCATCGCCGACATGATCAGGCTGACGATGTCGAGGGCCGACGCCATCGAGGCGATGTACCGCGCGGCCGAGAGCCCCGAACTGGTCATCTATCGCGAACCACGGCACGGGAGGGCTTCGCCATGAGTAATCGAGCGCAGCGACGCGCTGATCTGCACGAGTTCCGGCGCGGGCGCGAGTTATTGACCTTCCTGATCGAACCTTCCGATCATCGCCTGCGCACCGCGCCGCTGCTGGCGCAGACCGCCGACCGATGGCTGGATGCGCTAACTTCGCGCGTTCGGCATTGCATCGTCTGCTCGACGTGGCTCCAACCGTCAGAGCGTCGGCGCGGTGCTGTTGGCGACGCAGGCGGACATGCGGCCAACATCGGCGAGTTGCTGTGGCGTCTGCCGTGAATGTTGGGACGCCGAACTGCCGATGGACGCATTGGAGCGCGCTTGCGAACAGGCGTTGCGCGTGGCGTTGCCGGGACGGCTGGAGCCGATGGGTGTGCGACGATGAAGATGCTGCGCACCATCGAGTTGACGCACGCGGTGCAGATCGACGGTCGCGGCCACCGCAGCTACGAGTTCGATCTGCGGCTGTCGGATCGCGATCATTTCCTGCGCGAAGCGGCGAGGTTGCACTGCGCTGGCACGTCGGATCGAGCGGCGGCCGATTTCTTGCGCACGAAGTTGTCCCGATATCGCGCTGGTGCTTGGCGTCGCACGGCGTCAGAACTTAGATCGCCACATCCGCCGGAGAAGATCGAGACGCTGCTGTGGTCGATCTTGCGATGCAGGGACATGGTCCCCGGTGATCGGCTGGTGCGGGACGTGCTGGCGCGGGACCGTTATTAACTGCCCACGGTTTCGATCATGATCGCCCCATCATCTTGAGGATGGAGGCGAGCGCGATGTCATTCGAAGCCGGACCTGCGAACCCAGCACCTTTCACCGGCATCGCCAACACCGTGCCGCAATACGACCTGCTCGGATTGCTTGGCACGCACGCTGCGCACCGTCTGCGGCAACTTCGCCAGCTTGTTTCGGACAAGCATGCTGTCCTGCCATTGGGTGCCGACATCAGGGACGCCGCCGACACGAAACTCGCCGCCGAACGTCAACTGCAGCGGCTTCTCGCCAGTCGCTCCCAACACGGCTTCAATCTGGACCCGACCGACCAGCGTGTTGGACTGGCCGAGGAAACGCTCGCCAAGGCGACTGATGACCTGCGGCGCATCCGCGAGTTGGATGAGGTGCGTTCCGCTTCGTGGCGCGACGCATCAGCCACGCTGGTCAATGTCGAGCAGTATCTCCGGCTGGGAAGACCCGGCAACACGACGCTGCGCGACCTCGATCCGCGACCGGAGCCGAAGCTGTCGAACGGCGAGAAGGGCCTGATCGACGCCATCGAGAACCGACGCCGCAATGTTCGTGAGGCGAAAGCCACCTTGCACAGGATCGCCAGCGCCTGCTTCCCGTCGAGTTATTGCAAAATGCGCATGCGCGAGATGGTCGAGCAGATCGCGATGTTAGGCCAGCCGGACATTGGCAACCTGCTTGAGCACGACCGCAACATCGTGTTTCCAACGCAGCGCGTGCAGTCGAGCGTGGTTGGCCTTGACGACCCCGCGCTTGCTTTCACCGAGATTGAGCACGCGACCCCGTTCGCAATCTGGCTTGGCAAGGAAACTGTCATCAAGCGGCTGGATGCCCTTATCGACAGCGAGTGCGATGACAAGAACGCCTTGTCACATGAGCAGCGCGAGCGAGCCGAAGCCGAGGTGCAGGCCGATGTTCTTGCGCAGGAGCGCATTGAAGCCGCATTGGTCTGGCGCGGACTGCATGAAGGTCTGGCGGTCAGCCACCGCACCGACTGCACACCCGTGGCGATCTTGGAATGCGAAGTCGTGACCGCGCCGCGTGCCGGTAGCAACGGGCATCGGCGATGAACACACCAAACGTGCAAGCCGGGAGGTCGCTGCCTGCTTCTTCCCCGGTTTGCACGGACGGCGACACGTTGGGCAACCCGCTGTCGCCGTCACCCTTTACTACAAGATCGCGCCGCCCGGCTATGGATCACCGGCTGGGTGGCGCGTTGGGCCGGGCATCCGCTGGCGCAGTGTTCGGTTCAAGGCCGGGGCTCCGCTTGCTGCGTGGCCCAGCCAACCCATCGCAGGCGGACCACAGGCCGTGGTTCGCAAGCGTGCAGGACCGGGCGGCTGGCGCGTCTCTGCACGCCTGTCGCCCGGCCCGCAGGCGGCGATCAGGGATCAGTTCACTGCTTCTTCAAGTCGATGATGTAGCTGCGGAAAAGACCATTTCGAGGGGGTGCCAGAACGGTTGATTAAGATCAACGCCGTTGCTCCGCAGCCGCCCAAGGATTTCGGCCACCCGACCCCAACCCCGCCGCTTCCTGTTCGGTGATCTGGAGCATGTCACCAATGAAACGCTGCTTCGCTGTCTTCGCAATCGCCAGCGTGTTCGCACCAGTTGCGCACGCCAATGACGCCTTGGAAGCCAAGGTGCGGGCCTACGTTCCGGTCGTCTCCCTCGCCAAAGTTTGTGACATCAGGATCAGTGACGCCACCTCAGGCGACCACCGCGCCATGCTCGAAGCGGTAAAATCCAACCCGAACGCCGACAAACTCGACAAACTCGCCTACCGCCTGCATTACGAGGCGCAGACGGCCTACATCAAAGCCCGCGACGGAGGTCAGCGGATCGCCTTCTGCAAGGACTTCATCGCAGCCAACAGCCAATACGCCAAGGCGCGCTTCACCGCCGAGGTCGAGGGCCACCTGAGCGAAGTCAGCACGGGTGTGCAGAAAGCGATTGCCCACAACGTCTGCGGGGCGCCGCCAGCCAAGCTGTCGAAAGCCGACTGGAAACCGTACGCGCAAATCAAAAAAGTGCTTCAGATCGAGCAGAAGTCGGCCAAGGAAAACGCCGAGACGAATGGCTGGAACGTCACCGACGAAACGACGGCGGTCACGGAACAGTTCTGCGCGGCCGTAAAAGGTCGATAAACATCACCCGCTCGACTGCCGCCAACGATCGCTCATGGCGAGACCTGCCTTCGACATCGTGGAAGTGGCCGCGATCGCGACGATCATCCTCAGCGTCGTTGTGATCGCATACGTCGTGTTCGCCTCGCTAACCGACTGAGGGTTCAGCGCGAAGAACTTTTCCAAGGCCAGTGGCTTTCGTAGAAGAACTTTCTTCGCGGCGAAAGTTGGAAACCGGACTGACAGCCTTGCGGGTTTTTCCCTATAGTCAATCGCAACTTGGGTTTGGTCTATTGCTTCTTCTGCCACCTGTCTTCTCAGGAGAGACTATTGTGGGGCGCGTACATATTGTCGATGACGATCCGTCCTTCCGGACGGCAATGGAACGTCGCTTGAAGCATGCCGGTTACGAGGTGGCGACCTATGCTTCGGCTCTGGATTTGTTGGTGAACCTGCCAGCCGAAAGCATCCCCAGTTGCATCCTCCTCGACGTGCGAATACCCGGTTTGGACGGTCCGGCATTGCAGAAGCGACTGGGCGAACTGGGCTCAACGCTGCCGATCATATTCCTCACTGGCTATCGCGATATCCCAGTCACCGTACAGGCCATCAAGGCGGGCGCGGCTGACGTTCTGACCAAGCCCATAGCGTCCGACGACCTCATTCGCGCGATTGAAATGGCTTTCGCTCACCACCAGAGAATACGCGATGTGAAAGACAAGCTGGACAGCGTGCGCGCACGTCTCGGGCGATTGACGCCCCGCGAGCGACAAGTCTTCGAACTTGTCGTTGGCGGCAGCACTAACAAGCAGATTGGCCGCGCGCTGGGAGCGACCGAGCGCACGATCAAGGCCCATCGCCACAGGGTCATGGAGAAAATGCAGGCTCAGTCCTTGCCGGAACTCGTATCTCTTGCCGAGCGGACAGGCGTTGCGTCGGCTGCCGGGCAGACCGCTTAGGTCGCCGCCTTGCTTGACGTTGATCAACGCCATCACTCGACTGCCACCAAGGATGGCGCATGGCCGTTGATCCGAAACAGGCGTCCACCATCGTAACTATCGGGACTGGCATCTGCGTCGGCCTGGTCGGCTACCTCGCCTACGTCTTGATTTCCATTCTGGCCAAAGCATACCGGGGCAGCCATTGGAACATCGGAAACGCACGGCATAGTGCAGAGCGTGCCTGCGATCTGTTGGTCGAGCCTACATACAACTTGAGCCCAGCGTGCCATTGTTCGACTGCATCGCTTGAACCAATGCCCGGTCTATACCGGCGCGTTGGATTGGAGGCGTCACATGAAAAACATCGTGGACGAAGCCGGGGAGATCATCGCCAAGACAACGGATGACCATACGCTGATCGGCGGCCACCACCGGCTCGCGGTAGCGGCCAGCCTTGGTCAGAAGCTGTTCTGGAAGGATACCGGTCAGCCTGTGAAGCTTGATCCGTTCTTCAAGGGAAGTTCTCATCGACAGACCGGTTCTCATCGACACACAGCTTGATGTGCAGGCAACGTGACGCGACTGTCCCGCTATAGGGAGAACGACAATGGACCCCGCGAATAATCTTCGGCCGCCGAGCGAGCGCACATACGGCTTGGAGCATGTAGCAGTTGGAGCGGACGTGCGGGTGTCGGCTATCAGCCTCGGGGGTGACGAATGTGTCGCTTGGCACTGGCACACTCATATAAGCGATATTTTCTTTATCCTTGAAGGCACGGCCGTCATCGAAACTCACAATCCGGGCAACGCGGTGCACGTGAATGTCGGTGCGAGATATGACGTTCTGCCGGGTGTCCCGCATCGTGTCACACCGCTCGATGGAAAAAAGTGTCGGCTCATCTTGGTGCAGGGTGTCGGTAAAGCGGATTTTCATCTGGGGCGACCATGACATCCCTATCCCAGCGAAGCCGTGAGCCATCCCGGCGCACCATCAGCCGATAGCTGTCGTGCTTGATTTCATGAACCCAGAACGAGCCGGAAGGCGGTCGGGATACCTTCGACGGCAGGCATGACTTGATGAAGCCGGAGGGAAAGGCAACTTGAACCAGTTTGGCGATTGCCACGATGCTTTGCCTCTGATCGTCATCCGCCCATCATCTGTTTCAGAAGCTCACGATTGCCAGACCGCCAAGCTTCGATCAGGTGCGCTCCCTTCTGCGTCAACCCTATTCGATACAGTACGATAGGCCCGTTCCTCATATGAACGTCGAACGCGGCAAGACCGGCTCCGATCAGGCGGGAAAATCTGGCTACGCCATCACCCGACACGTGAAGATTTGTTGTC
The DNA here is from genome assembly GCA_013822885.1 of Bradyrhizobium sp. Taxonomy (GTDB): domain Bacteria; phylum Pseudomonadota; class Alphaproteobacteria; order Rhizobiales; family Xanthobacteraceae; genus Bradyrhizobium. The sequence continues at coordinate 11,261 of PNLC01000018.1, read as the reverse complement.
ACGTCTGGATTTGCGAGAAAGAGCAGATCATCGATTGCTCGGGTGTCGAAGGCCTGACTGAGAGATACGATGGTCGCCTTCCATGCATAAATGGCATCTGAAGAGATTGTACCCCTGTGATGTAGGGCGTGGCACGTAGGGCATAGCGGCAGAAGGTTTTGCGGATCATTGCCGCCGCCTTCCGAGACTTCCACCATGTGATGAATATCGATAGCCAATATTTGACGGCATGTAGGCACGGCGCATCGGTATCCAGCCTCGGTGAGGACCTGAATTGCCGTCTCCTTCGGAATAGCTTTTCGCGCTGCCATCTTAGTGTCGCGCGAAGTACAAGACTGCGCAGGCGATAATGATCGCCGTCACGATCAAGCCGTTGCCCTTCACGAATGTCTTTTCGAGATCGGCAAGCTTCGACACAATCGCCGCGGATGCGGCGTCGATTGATGCCTTGGCCGTTGGCGGTTTTGTGTTCTCGTCGTCGTTGTATCCAGTGCCGAGCAACTGATAGTAAAACTCGACGCTCTCGACATCGACGCGCTGGTTCTGCTCCATGGCATTGCGCCAGACCATCAGGCTCCCATGGCCATAGTCGATGGGCGACGCCTTGTCGTAAATGTCGTGTCGCAATCCCACCGTAACCGACGAAGGTAATACGCCTCCGCGAATGTTGTTCAGCAGCAGGCTGTAGTCGCTTGCAAGCATGGACGCATCGAAGTGGATGGAAGGCGGCGAGCCATAGTCGTCGCCTGTCACCGCTGCATGGTATGTCATCTTGTTGATGTGTGAGGGATCGCGTCCATCGGTTGCAGGGCGGACGTTCATATAGGCGGAAATTTCTGGTGGCTTGTCTTTGCGGGCGGCGGCGCGTGCGGGAGCTTGGAAGACTTCGCCAGTGTCCAGCTTGAAGGCGTCTTTCCCGGCAAGGTGAAGTGTGAAAGTCAACGAATGCGCTGTTTCGGTCTGGTCACCGAACGTGGTTCGGGTGGTCATGCCAAGGCCGGTAGGTATCATTCTCAACCACATTGCGTGCCCCCTCGCGTCAACTGCGAGAGCTTGGCTTGTATAGCCATCCTTATCAAGTGGTGGTCCGCGATGTCCTGAATTCGGCAGCTACGGTTCGCTCGCTGCGTTCGGATAGAAGCGGTTCAACCAATCTCGCTTCAGCCGGGCGAAGCCGACCCGCGACGGGATGCCCCAATCTGCGGGGAAAAATCGGTCAAGTTGTTCACCGACCTGAACGGCGAGCCGTCCCATTTCGTAGATGATGGCTTCCAGCGACGCCGCTTCCATGAACGGGCCGATCACGGCATCGCCGTCTTTTTGCCGTCGCATCATCCACGACGACTTCATGTTTGGATGAGAGGCGAGTTCGGAAAATAGCTCGTACATCTCGAAGCGCCTTTTCGATGTGGAGCCTTCGCGGGCGTCAAGCGCCTCGCGTACCTTCAGCGGAGAAAAATCCTTCATGCGCGCCTTCTTGTCGGCGAACCGCCAGCGCTCGATAAGCGACGGTTCGCCAGCGAACAGGTGGAGCAGGAAGACCGTTTCCAAAACGTCGCGCAGGATGAGTGCGCTGTTTTGATGGTAGCCAGAAAGCGCCAGCTTGATACTCGCAGCGAACGCATTGAATGTCCGCATCCCGAGGAGCACGGCAACTTTCAGGTCTTCATCGCTCGAATTGAATTGCCGCAGCGTGTCGGCCAACTCCATCGCGGCTTCGGTCACTGCGAGGTGCAATTGCAGCCGATCGTCGGCGGCGATCATGATGTGCGCGTCCTGACGCAACTGCTCCTCGATGCCGTGAAGACTGGCGAGGTTTCGCGGGATGATGTCGCGGGTCATTTCACCGTTCGCCCGGCCACCATGTTGACGGCGGATCACTCGCCGAGATTTTGGCGACCCGCAGCGCGACCAGATGGCTCCGCTTGTACGGTCGCCCTTGAAGCCGCGAGCAGTCCCCGCACCGCATGTAGCGTTCCAGTTCATGGACCGGCGTTGCCTTCGGTCGCCGCACGATGTCGAGCGTGACGGTCTGGTGCGTGTTGCAGCCAAGGCATTTCACTTCAAGATAGCCAAACCCGGCGTTGATCGCGTCGCCCAGCGCGGGAGACGGTTGCGCCGGTCCCTGAAACCCCAGCATGCGCTTATTCCACGCCTCGACGGCGAGCCGGTCGGCGGTCTTTCGCGCCTCTGCGGCCCGCTCAGCCGCTGCCCGGATTGATCCGCCGTAAATGGTTTCGCGTGACTTGGTCCCCATGCGCAAGAGGATGCACTCCGTCGCACGGGACAGGCAAGCCGCTACAGCTTGCGGTGGATGACGTGACGGGCACAACCGGAGGCGACGCGGCCGCCCCGGCGTCGTGGTCACGTTCGATCCGGGCCGAACCCGCATCGCCGACGCGAACGTCGGACCCGGCGCATTCATCCCAATCGCCGATCCTGTTCAAACCCGGCGCGATGGATGTCGGATGATGACGATGGTGGCTTCACTCACATGGGCTGTCTCTGGCTCAACAGGGGGATTTCAACCACCGGAGCAAGCCATGAGAACCAAGCCTTTCGCCGTCATTCAACACGGCGCATTCCTGTTCATCGTTCACGCCTACACCGCACGGCAGGCACGTTCGCTTGTCGCCGCACGGCTCACCATGCAGACCAAGACTACACTTCCCGCCATCATTGTCATCATCGCAGCGAGCACCGCTGCGGCGGCCAGCTTCACCACGATCAGCGGCCCGTCGCGCGTGCTAGATGGCGACACGGTCGCTGTCGGCAACATCATCATTCGTTTAAAGGGCGTGGATGCGCCCGAGCGCAGCACCGATCTTGGTGAGGCGGCGACGACCGTCATGAAGACGATTGTCGGCACCAGCAACCTGACGTGCTCACTGACCGGCGAACAGACGCACCGTCGCGAAGTCGGATATTGCAGCACTGCTGACGGCACCGACATCAATCAGGCGATCATCGAGCACGGCGCGGCGCTGTCATGCCCGCGCTTCGACGCCCGGTACTTGCCGTTCGAACAGCCGGAGCAACTGGCGGCGCAGCCGAGGGCGACGTACTGCGTCGCGCGGGTGCGATGATGACACGCATCGTCGTCGCGCTGCTTGCAGCCACCGTTCTTGCTTCACCGGCCATCGCAGTCGAGCAAGCGCCGCGCATCAAGGTGATGAAGCATTTCGTCTGCTCCGGCAAGCTCGCGACCTATTCCGTCAGCATCGCCGACCGCTCAATCGGTGGCGGCGATGAGATGTGCTATTTCGTTTCGCGTTCGGATGTCGGCCGCGCGATCCTGAAGCGCTGCCGGATTGGTCAGCACTGCCGCGTCGTCGGCACGGTTCACAACAATACGGATGAAGGCGATTGGTCGCCGATCATTGTTGAACTCGACAGGTGAGGCGATGAAGCGCGATCACTTCAACGATCCTGAAACTGCGGAAATGCTGGACCACCTCGACCTGATGCGGCGCATGGCGATCCGCTTCGACGGTGGTGAGGAGCCGCGCAAGGCCGAGCCCGAACTGCTGACGCTCGATCAGGCGGCGGCGCACCTCAACATCACCAACGATCAGTTGTCCGCCTTCATCAAGGACGGCGCGCTGATCCCGATCAACATGGGGCGAGGCGACAAGCGACCGCGCCACCGCTTCGCCATCGCAGACCTTGACGCCTTCATCGAACGCCGTCGCCAGAGGGAAGTCGCATGTCCATCTTCAAGAAACCGAACTCGCCGTACTACCACTTCGACTTCCAACACCGAGGTCATCGGGTTTATGGATCGACGGGCTGCACTACTCGCAAGGAAGCCGAAGCCTTCGAAGCCGTAGAGCGCGACAAGGCCAAGGCGCTGGTGAAGGCGACGCAGCGGTCGCGCACATCGCTGCTGATCGACGATGTCGCCGACAGGTTCTGGATCGAGAAGGGCCAGCACGACGCGGAGCCGGGAGCGACGTTCACCAACCTCGCACGGCTGATCGAGCATTTCGGCAAGACCATGCCGTTGACCGACATCGACCAGATCGCGGCGCGCAAGATGGTGGCGTGGCGGCGCGGCCATCGCGTCACGCGGCGCGGCAAGCGGACCAAGGAGGAACAGGATGCATTGCCGCTGATCGCCAACGCCACCGTGAACCGATCAGCGACCAAGGTGCTGGAGCGGCTGTTCGTGTTCGCCAAGTCGGAGGGCGCGGTGTTCGAACGCGAACCGAAGTGGGGCGAGCTATTGCTGCCGGAGCCGGTCGAGCGCGTGCGCGAGCTACAGGACTACGAGGCGGCGGCGTTCGATGACGCGATGCGCGACGACTATGTGCCGTTCTTCGACTTCGTCCGCGCCAGCGGATTGCGGCAGCGCGAGTGCATCACGCTGCAATGGACCGAGGTGAACTTCGGCACCAAGCAGATCGTGCGGCTGGGGAAGGGCGGTCGGCGCGTCGTGTTCCCGATCACCGACACCATCCGGGAGATACTGTTTCCGCTGCAAGGGCAGCATCCCGACTTCGTGTTCACCTATGTTGCCATGTACGGCAACCCACGGCTCAAGCGCGTGCGCGGCGAGCGTTATCCTCTGACAATCAACGGCGCGAAATCGGCGTGGCAGCGGCTGCGTCTCAAGGCAGGCGTCAAGGATTTCCGCTTCCACGACTTCCGGCACGATTTCGGCACCAAGCTGCTGCGCGACAGCGGCAACCTGAAACTGGTGCAGCGGGCGCTCAATCACGCCGACATCAAGAGCACGCTGCGATACGCGCACGTTCTGGACGAAGACATTGCTGCCGCCGTCGAGCGCGTGGCGAAGTCCCGAACAAATCCCAGAACCCGGCTGCGCGAGGTCATATAGTGCAGCGATCACCGGCACTTACAGCGGACGCATCCAACCTTTCAGATGTCGTTTGCAGCCACCCTGGGACTGGTGGCGCTGGTGCAGATCGGTATGCCCGCTTTGTTCGCTACACCGGACCATACCGCTACCGCACGGGTGGCGCTGTGGGGCGGCCGCGAGATTACCATGCTGCTGCTGGCCTCGCTGGTGGCGGGGCTGGCGACCACGCCCTACGCGGCCTTCCACTTTCACCGCGTCACGCCCTATGGCGTGATCGCCAATCTCGCGGCGATGCCGGTGGTGTCGGCGCTGGTGATGCCGGCCGGGCTGCTCGGGCTGGTCGCCATGCCGTTCGGCTTCGATGGCCTGTTCTGGGCGATCATGGGCGTCGGCATCGACTGGATGATCGCTGTGACGCAATGGGTGGCGGCGTTGCCCGGCGCGGTCGGCCGGGTGCCGGCGTTCGGCATCGGCCCGCTGATTACGGCGAGCCTTGGCATCATCCTGCTCGGGCTGTTGCGCACGCCGCTGCGCTGGTCAGGGGTGGCAATGCTGCTGCTGGCGGCGGTGTGGGCGGCGCGGGCGCCGCAGCCGGATATCCTGATTTCCGGCGATGGCCGCAATATCGGCATCCGGGGCCAGGATGGACGGCTGCACCTGATGCACGCGGCCAGAGCGACGAGAGAAGGGGGCAGGGACGCCTTCCTGCTCCGGGAGTGGCTGGCGGCCGATGCCGACCCGCGAAAGTCAACTGACGCCTCGCTCACCGCAGGCGTCTCATGCGACGACCACGGCTGTGTGATGCAATCCGCGGGTGGCGTCCTCATCGCCCAGGCGCTCAAGCCGGAGGCACTGGCGGACGATTGCGATCGTGCGGCGCTGATCGTGACCGCAAGGCCTGTGCCTGTGGGATGTGCGGCCTCCGTGATCGATGCGGAGCGGCTGCGGCGGCAGGGTGCGATGGCATTGCGGCGAAGCCGGGAGGGGTTTGTTGTCGAGGCCGTCAAAGCCGGCGGGATCGATCGTCCATGGTCGCCCGCCGTGGCGGATGAGGGCGGCGCAGAGGCAATGATTCTCGCGCGGCCCTCGATGCCGCGCGCCATCGACGCCACGCCGTCGGAGGCGGATCTGCAGGCGGAAGAGTAGGCGCTCGTCAGTGCTCGTCGAGCGTCGGGCCGGCTGCCAGGTCGAATGCGCCGAGGTGAAACTCCTCGGGCGCGTCGGGCTCCGATGGCAGCTTGACCAGCGTAAACGCCGCATTCGGAAATTGCCGCCAGATCGCCAGATCGTCCGCGGTGATGGTGAGCCAGCCGTACCTGAGCATGTACCGACCGGGCTCGGTAACGCGCCCGGCTCGTTGCCATGTGACCTTGGTGACCACCGACCAGCCCCCTTTGGTCGCGGAGTTCCGCAAAGATTTGGCCGGATCCGCCGGACCGAAACCGGCGGATCGCCTTTGCATACAGCTAACCTGTCACGATCGATTCGGGTGCCGGCGCTTCCGCGGCCTTCGACGAACGTTCGCTGCTGGCCTGGGTTACCGGCAACTGTAGCACGGTTGCGCGCTGGCCTTCGCAAAGCTGCGTCACCAGCACATGGCTTCCGTCCGGAAACTCGATCGCATCATGATGACGATCGTGCACCTCGGGGTCGATCTGATTGAACTTGCCAACCCGCCAGTCAGTGGTCCGCGTCCAAATCCAGCGGTTGTCGTAGCGGACGCCGTCGGCGAATGCGAGTTCGGTGCCCGGAAGCATGCAGACCGCCACCGCAGGGTCCTTTTCGGAGGCAAAGCCGCGGGTGGATGTGCCGCGGAATGTGGTGGTGACCAGCGTCTCTCCGACCACGGCGGGACGCGTCGACACAGCATGGAGGCTATAGTCACACATCGGATGGCTCCCTCGTTTGAGATAGCTGACCCGTGTCGTCAGGAGGCACAGGCCTCTATCGGAGTGGACTTGAGCGTGGCTTGGGCGCCGAGCCTTTTCTCTTGGTTCTAGCATCAGTGCGGCCGGCGCACGGCGCCTGTATCATAAACACGCGAACGCCCAAAAGTTCCCGACGCGCAGCAAAAAACCCCGGCCGGTGGCCGGGGTTGGCGTGGACGACCCACGTTGGGAGAAACAATCAATACTTCCGGTACAGCCCGATCAGCTTGCCCTGAATCCGGACCCGGTTCGGCGGCAGGATGCGGACTTCGTAGGCGGCGTTGGCGGGCTCGAGCGCGATCGAGGCGCCGCGGCGGCGGAAGCGCTTCAGCGTCGCTTCCTCCTCGTCGATCAGCGCCACCACGATATCGCCGGTGTCGGCGGTCTCGTTGCGCTGGATCAGCGCCATGTCGCCGTCGAGAATGCCGGCATCCACCATGGAATCGCCGCGCACTTCGAGCGCGTAATGTTCGCCGGAGCCAAGCATGTCAGGCGGCACGCTGATGGTGTGGCTGCGGGTCTGCAGCGCCTCGATCGGCGTACCCGCCGCGATCCGGCCCATCACGGGGACCGCCACCGGGCGCTCGCCATCATCAGCGGCGGCAGGCGTGCTGACCGAGCGTTTGCCAAGCGTGCCCTCGATGACGCTCGGCGTGAAGCCGCGGCGGCCGTTGCCGCTGGCGGCGCCGGCAAGCTCCGGCAGCTTGATGACTTCGATGGCGCGGGCGCGGTTGGGCAGGCGGCGGATGAAGCCACGCTCCTCCAACGCGGTGATGAGGCGATGGATGCCCGACTTCGAGCGCAGGTCGAGCGCGTCCTTCATTTCATCGAAGGACGGCGGCACGCCGGCCTCCTTCAGCCGTTCATTGATGAAACGCAGAAGTTCATACTGTTTGCGCGTGAGCATCGCGAGCATTCCCCCGGTTGGCGTCGTTCGGCTTCGAGTCTTCAAATCTGGCGTCGGGGAAGTCCCAAGCTCCCTTTGCCAGATACCAGCCCTCGAAACAAATCATGAACGAACACTATATGTTCGATATGTGTTCCGCAACCACTTAATTTCAGGTGAACGCGGCAAGGATCTGCTCCGAACGCGCGTTCGGGGCGCTACTCCGGCAGCCGCAGGATGTCGCAAGGCGAGCCTTTGATCGCCGCCGGCGCAGACGGCGGACGTATCACCAGCGCCTGTGCCGCAGCGAGATTGCCGAGCAGCGACGAGTCCTGATGATTGACCGGTGTGGCAATCAGCGCGCCGTCCTCGCGGCGTTCGAGGCGTGCGCGAAGATAGTCCTCGCGCTGGTCGTTGGCGTCGAGATCGCGGCCGAGCAGGGCCGTCTCGCGCGCATGGTGGACGCTGGTCTGGCCCGAAAGCGCGCGAATCAACGGCACCAGAAACAGGAACCCGCAGACATAGGAGGAAACCGGATTGCCCGGCAGGCCGATCACCCGCATGGCGCCGAGCCGCCCGTGCATCATCGGCTTGCCCGGCCGCATGGCGATGCGCCAGAACGCCATGGTGACGCCACAGGCCTCCAGCGACCGCTTGACGAGATCATGGTCGCCGACCGAGGCGCCGCCCATGGTGATCAGGATATCTGCACCCGCCTCGCTGGCGCGGCGGATGCCCTCCGTGGTGGCGGCGATCGTGTCGGCGGCGATGCCGAGATCGGTGATGTCGGCGCCTTCCGCCCGCGCCAGCGCCCGCAGCGCGTAGCCATTGGAATAAACGATCTGGCCGGGGCCGAGGTTAGTGCCCGGCATCACCAGTTCGTCGCCGGTGCCGAGGACGGCGACCTTCGGGCGCCGGCGCACCGGAAGTTCCGGGTAGTTCATGCCGGCGGCGAGCGACAGATCGCGCTCGGTCAGAACGCGTCCGCGCTTGAGCAGGACGTCGCCCTCGTTGAAGTCGACCCCGGCGGGCCGGATGTGCCGCCCCTTCACGGCGGCCTCGGTGATGCCGATGCAATCGCCGTCGATCGTCGTGTCTTCCTGGATGATGACGGCATCGGCGCCCTCGGGAATGACGCCACCGGTAAAGATCCGCACCGCTTCGCCGGAGGCGACCTTCCGCTCGAACGGTCGGCCGGCGGCGACCTCGCCGATCACCTTCAGCCGTACGGCAACACCCGCTGCGTCGGCCGCGCGAACCGCGTAGCCGTCCATCGCCGACATCGCCTGCGGCGGCTGGGTGCGCCGCGCGGCGAGATCGCGCGCCAGCACCCGGTGCCAGGCGGCGTCGAGCGCGATCATTTCCTCGGGCAGCGGGTCTGCTCCGGAGAGGATCGCGGCAATCGCATCGGCAACCGGCATCAATGCCACTGGCAGGTTCCCTCAGATACCAAGCGCTGCAAGCGCCGTTGCAATGTCGTCAGGCGATCTCACATGCACCGCGCTCAGGCCCCGTTCCCGTGCGCCTGCGACATTCTCGGCGGAATCGTCAAAGAAAAGGATCCGCGAAGCGGGGACGCCGATCGCCTTCACCACATGATCATAGGCCGCGGCTTCGGGTTTCCGAAGCCCGATCGTCGATGACAGGTAGATTTCGCGGAAATGACCGAGCACCTCGGCATAGTGCTGCGAAAAATGCTCGACATGTGCGCCGTTGGTGTTGGAGAAGGCGTAGAGCGGCAGCCGCGTTCCGGCGCGCGCGAGCACCGCGCCGATCCCGGGCATCTCGCCGGCGAAAATCGCGTTCCATCCCTCGAGGAACTGGATATCGGTGATGTCGATAGCGAGCGAGGCACGCAGGCTTTCAAAGAAGGCGGCGTCGCTTATCTCGCCCCGCTCGTGCCGCCGCCAGGCTTCATCCGGCGAAAACCTTCCGACCAGATGCGAGGGCTCGCAGCCGGCATGGCCTGCCCAACTGGCCACCACCTTGCTGAAGTCGATATCGAGCACGACCCGGCCGAGGTCGAACAGCAAGGCGTCGGCGGAGTTGGGAGCGAGTGGCAAATTCATGGCAGTCGTTTACAAAACTGGACGGGCTCGGGCAACGGGCGCCGGCCAGATGGATTCCGGCGCACAGGTTATGCTAAGGCTGGCGAAGAATACCGGGAGGGGTCGCATGAAAGTTCTGAGCAGAATGTTGGGCGCCGCAGCCGTGGTGGCGCTGCTCGCCGGGCCAGCCTTGGCCCAAGGGGGCCCTGCCAGGTACGGCGAACCAGACAAGGTCAAGACGCCGACCGAAAAAGCAGCCGAGAGGGAGGCTGAACGAGCCTATCAGAGGTCCCTGGGCAACATCCCGGAGCAACAAAGGGCTGCCGACCCCTGGGGTATCGCGCGCGGTGACAGCGCGGCAAAGGCAGACAAGGCTGCGACTTCGAAGCCGAAGGCCAAATCGGCTGATACCAAGCCCGGCAACACCGCAAAATAGAAGACACGGTTCCGGCCATGCCGGGACAACGGTGTCCAGCACAAGGAAACCGGACATGACGGAAAGTCTGCTCTTTTCCCCGATGACGATCCGCGGAGTCGAGCTCCGCAACCGCATCGTGGTGCCGCCGATGCATCAATATTCCGCTGTAAAGGGCTTTCCGACCGACTGGCATCTGATGAACGCCGGCAAGTTCGCCGCCGGCGGCGCGGGACTCGTTGTCGTGGAATCGACCAAGGTCGAACGGCGCGGCTGCGGCACGGTCGGCGATCTCGGCATCTGGGACGACGCCTTTGTCGAACCGCTCGGCCGCCTCGTCAAATTCATCAAGCAGCAGAACTCGGTCGCCGGGATTCAACTCGGCCATTCCGGGCGCAAGGCCCGTGCGACACGGCCGTGGGAGGGCGACCGCCCGCTGCAGCGGACGCCCGATATCGAGGACTGGGATGCCTGGTCGCCGGTGGCGCCCAGCGCGATCGCCCATAGCGAGAAGTGGCCGGTGCCGAAGGCGCTCGAGCGCCACGAAGTGAAGGACCTGGTGCAGGCGTGGGGCAACGCGGCGCGGCGCGCGCATGAGGCGGGCTTCGACATGCTGGAACTGCACGGCGCACACGGCTATCTCGTGCACCAGTTCCTGTCGGAGCGTTCCAACCAGCGAACCGACGAATATGGCGGCTCCGAAGCCAATCGTATGCGCTTCATCACCGAGATCACGGAAGCGGTGCGGACGCATTGGCCCGATGAAAAGCCGTTGTTCGTCCGCCTGTCGGTCGAGGACAATGCCGGATGGGGGCCGGAGCAGAGCGCGCGGCTGGCGAAGATTCTCAAAGCCAAAGGCGTCGACGTCATCGATTGTTCTTCCGGCGGCATCACCGAGATGGCGCCGATCCTCGGCAAGGAAATCAAGTACAGCTATCAGGTGCCGCTGTCGGAATACGTTAGGCGCCACGCCGACATCATGACCATGGCGGTCGGCCTCATCATTCATGGCGATCAGGCCGAACAGATTCTCCGCGACGGGCAGGCCGATCTGATCGCCGTCGGCCGCGAGATCCTCAACAATCCGAATTGGCCGATGGACGCCGCGCTGAAGCTCGGCGTGGACGGGCCATTCCGCAATGTTCCGCCGCAATTCGGCTAC
>PNLC01000017.1 GCA_013822885.1 Bradyrhizobium sp. | reverse complement strand
ATGGATATCGACAATCTCGATCTCTACTACGAAGACTGCGTGATCGGCGGTCCGGGCTCCTTCGTGGTAACCATCAAGGAGCGCGACAAGTTCAAGGAAGCGATCCGCACCAAGCTGTTGCTCGAGGTCGCGGGCCGCACGCCGGAGCGCCCGGTCGTGCCGGCCGCCGGCCGCGCGCCGCGCGTCAACTGCATGGTCGGCGAGAAGATCTGGCAGGACCGCTGGGGGCGATAGGCCAGATGCCTACCGGCTGAACCGCGCTACCAGCTCCACATGCGGCGTATGGCGGAACTGGTCGACGGGGGTGACGCCTTCGATTTTATAGCCGCCGTCGATCAGGCTTCTTGCGTCGCGCGCAAAAGTCACGACGTTGCAGGACACCGCGACCACCACGGGAATCTTGCTCGCCGCAAGCTGCGTCGCTTGCGCCTGCGCGCCCTGCCGCGGCGGGTCGAAGACGACCGTATCGTAGTCGCGCAACTCCTGCGGCATCAGCGGCCGGCGGAACAGGTCGCGCGCCTCGGCCTTGACCGGCTTCAGCCCCGAGGTCGATGTCGCGGCCTTCTGCAGGGCTGCGACCGCGCCGGCGTCGCTGTCGAAGGCGGCAACCCGGGACTTCGCCGCCAACCGCAGCGCGAACGGGCCGACACCGCAAAACAGATCGGCGATGTACTTGCCGCGCTTGCAATGTTCGGACACCAGCGCGGCGAGTTGCTGTTCGCCTTCCACCGTTGCCTGCAGGAACGATCCGGGCGGCAGCGCGACGTGAGCGGAGCCCATCGAGACGACCGGCGGCGTTCGCATCAGCACCAGTTCGCCGTGGCGCGTCAGCCGCGCCAGCCGGTGCTGTTCGGCGATCCGCGAAAGCTTCGTGATCATGGCCGTCGACAACGGACCGGAACCGCGCACGTCGACATCGAGCCCGCTATCGGTCGCGGTGACCTGGATGTCGAGCGGCTTTCCCATCGCGATCAGCGGCTCGGCGATGGCCCAGGCCGTCTCGATCGCGCCATCCAGATGCGGATCCAGTATGGGACAGCGGTCGATCGGCACGATGTCGTGCGAATTGGCCGCGGCAAATCCGACCTTGAGGACGTCATGCGTTCCCATCCGCGCATGCAGCGTGATGCGGCGGCGGCCGAGGCCATGGGCATCGACCAGGGCTGAGACCTCGCAATCGATCCCGGCCTGCGCCAGCGTCGTGACCACGAGTTCGCGCTTCCAGGCGCGATAGGCCTCGGCGTTCCAGTGCTGGATCGCGCAGCCGCCGCAGACGCCGAAATGCGGGCAGAACGGGGCGATCCGCGCCGGGCTTGCGGCCTCGACCCTGATCAACCGGCGGCGGTCGGGATGGTGGCCCGGAACCGGCGCGACATCGACCGTATCGCCGCTGATCGTATAGGGCACGTAGATCCTGCTGCCGCCCGCCATGGCGACGCCGTCGCCGTGATGGCCGACGTGATCGATGACGAGCCGCTCGGTGTCAGCCACGGCGTGCGCCCATGAAGAATTCGATATTGCCGTCGCCGCCGGTGATCGACGACGGAAACACCTCGATCCCGGTGCAGCCGAGCGAGGCGGCGAAGCCTGAGATGTCGTCGCAGATTTCCTGGTGCACCATGGCGTTGCGGATGATGCCGTGTTTGGAATGCCTTCGCTCCGCCTCGAACTGCGGCTTGATCAGCGCCAGCAGATGCGTGGGCGCAGCGGCCAGCGACAGCGCCACCGGCAGCACGGCCTTCAGCGAAATGAAACTGACGTCGATGACGACGACATCGGGACGGGCGGGCAGGCGCCTGCCCTCGAACTTGCGAATATCCGTCTCTTCCATCGACACGACCCTGGGGTGGCCGCGCAGCGAGGGATGCAACTGGCCGTGTCCGACATCGATCGCGAAGACGAGGCTGGCGCCGTTCGCCAGCAGCACCTCGGTGAAGCCGCCGGTGGACGCACCGACATCGAGGCAGACATGGCCCTCGATATCGATCGGGTACTGCTCCAGCGCGCCTGCGAGCTTGACGCCGCCGCGCGAGACCCAGGGGTGCGCCGGCTCGGCGGACAATTCCGCGTCGGCGGGAATGGCTTCCGACGCCTTCAGAACCTGCTTGCCGGCGGCCATCACGCCGCCGGCCTCGATCGCGGCGCGGGCGCGGGCACGGCTTTCGAACAGGCCGCGCTCGACCAGCAGCACGTCCGCGCGCTTGCGGGGAGGGGGTTTGCTTTCGCTCTTGTCAGCCAATGTCAGCTCGGTTTGCTGTCAGCTCGATGTGCCGGCGGCGCGGTTCGCCGCCAGCGCGACGCAGGCCTCGAATGCGGTGAGATCGTGCCAGATATCCGCAGGCGCCTGTCGCGGCGTCACCAATTTAGCACCACGCAGGTCCAGCGTGTGGATCATCATGAGGTTGTCGGGCAGGCCAAAATCCTCCACCGTAAGCGCATCGCGGTCGATCAGATGGCCGCGTTCGGCCTTCGTGACCGCAAACGATCGGGCGACCCGCTCGGCATAGATGGTTGGATCGTTGCTGTAGGCGAAACAGATTTTTCCGCGGCCGGCCATGTAGCCGAGTTCATAGACGGTGCCGGCGTCGGCACTGGGGCCGCGAAACGGCGTAAGGTTGGCGATGATCGCCTCGGCGGCGTCCATCATCGCTTCGTTGCCCTTGAAGATCGCAAGCGATGCATCCGGCGCGGTAAGGTCGACCGCGTTGTCGAGCGGGAATAGCCCGGTCAGTCCACGGCGCGCGCAGATCGCGGCCTTGCGGCGTCCGATCTCGACAGCGTCCGGCAGGAACACGTCGGGACCTGCCAGATAGATCTTCATGGGATTACCTGCGAAAGAACCAGGCCTTCGGTGCTGACCGGGTCAGGACCGAAGGCGCGGTGTCTCACGCGAGCTTGACCGTCTCGGTCTTGTAGTCCTTGCCGAGCGCATCGAACACCTTGGCGACGATGCCCTTGGCGTCGAGGCCGGCGCGGCCATACATCGCGTTCGGCGAGTCGTGATCGAGGAACTCGTCGGGAAGGATCATCGCGCGCATCCGAAGTCCGCCGTCGAGCATGCCGTTGTCGGACAGCGTCTGCATGACGTGCGAGCCGAAGCCGCCGATCGAGCCTTCCTCGATGGTGAGCAGGACCTCATGGTCGCGCGCCAGCTTCAGCAGCAGGTCGACGTCGAGCGGCTTCATGAAGCGGGCATCCGCAATCGTGGTGGAGAGGCCATGGGCGGCGAGTTCGTCCGCTGCCTTTTCGCACTCTGCCAGTCGTGTGCCGAAGGAGAACAGCGCGACCTTGTTGCCCTGGCGGATGACGCGGCCCTTGCCGATCTCCAGCGGAATTCCGACCTCGGGCATTTCCACCCCGCGGCCTTCGCCGCGCGGATAGCGCACCGCGCTCGGGCGGTCGTTGATGGCGACTTGCGTCGCCACCATGTGCACCAGTTCGGATTCGTCGGACGCCGCCATGATCACGAAATTCGGCAGGCAGCCGAGATAGGCGTTGTCGAACGACCCGGCATGGGTGGCGCCGTCGGCGCCGACCAGGCCTGCGCGGTCGATGGCAAAACGTACCGGCAGGCTCTGGATCGCGACGTCGTGGACCACCTGGTCGTAGCCGCGCTGCAGGAAGGTCGAGTAGATCGCGCAGAACGGCTTGTAGCCTTCGGTGGCGAGACCTGCCGCAAACGTTACGGCATGCTGCTCGGCGATGCCGACGTCGAAGGTGCGGTTCGGGAACGCCTTGTTGAAGATGTCGACGCCGGTGCCGGACGGCATCGCCGCGGTGATGGCGACGATCTTGTCGTCCTTCTCGGCTTCCTTGACCAGGCTCTGGCCGAACACGTTCTGGTAGGCCGGAGCGTTCGGCTTGGCCTTCGCCTGTGCGCCGGTGGCGACGTCGAACTTGACCACGGCGTGATACTTGTCGGCGGAAGCTTCCGCCGGGCCGTAGCCCTTGCCCTTCTGCGTCACGACGTGGACCAGGATGGGGCCGGTTTCCATGTCGCGGACATTCTTCAGGACCGGCAGCAGATGGTCGAGGTTATGGCCGTCGATCGGACCGACATAATAGAAGCCGAGTTCCTCGAACAGCGTGCCGCCGTCCATCATGAAGCCACGGGAATATTCCTCGACGCGGTTGGCGCGGTTCGCCAGCACCTTCGGCAGATGCTTGTTGATCTGCTTGGCGGCATCGCGAAGGGTGCGGTAGGTCTTGCCGGAGTAGAGCCGCGACAGGTAGGCCGACATCGCGCCGACGGGCGGAGCGATCGACATGTCGTTGTCGTTGAGGATGACGATCAGGCGCGAGTTCATCGCACCGGCATTGTTCATCGCCTCATAGGCCATGCCGGCGGACATCGAGCCATCGCCGATGACCGCGATGATGTTGTTCTTGCCGCCGGAGAGGTCGCGCGCCACCGCCATGCCGAGGCCGGCCGAAATCGAGGTCGAGGAGTGCGCGGCCCCGAACGGGTCGTAATCGCTCTCGCTGCGCTTGGTGAAGCCGGACAGGCCGCCGCCGGTACGCAGCGTGCGGATACGGTCGCGGCGTCCGGTCAGGATCTTGTGCGGGTAGGCCTGATGGCCGACGTCCCAGATCAGACGGTCGCGCGGCGTATCGAAGATGTAGTGGATCGCGGTGGTCAGTTCGACCACGCCGAGGCCGGCGCCGAAATGGCCGCCGGTCACCGACACGGCGTCGATGGTTTCCTGACGGAGTTCGTCTGCGACCTGCCGCACCTGCTCGATCTTGAGCTTGCGCAGATCGTCGGGCGTGCGAATGGTATCGAGAAGCGGCGTTTTGCTAAATGTGGTCACAGCGATATTCCAATTTTGCATGTCGGTGCGAATAACCCGACGCGAGATGGGGTACGCGTTAACCGCGCAGTGAAAATCCAGATGCCAGGTGCCGCCTCGGCGGGCCGGTATCTGATTTGAAGCCTAGATGCACTCCGGACAGAACCAAGTGATATGCATCACGTTGGCCGCTTCTAACCCTTCCCGGTCGTTTTCCTTAGCTATTTGAAGCGCTTGCTGCCGTCGCATGGCGCGGCAGGCACGCTCCTCAGCCCTTAGAACCGTTAAGCTTTACACCAAAGCGACCGCCAAAGCCAACCCGGCGCGAGGGCCGGGTTCCTGGCCTGGTCATCGAAATATCCAGAATTTTAACCGCTGCGGCGGGCGAAAAGTTCCGTACTACCCGCGTTCCCCGCGCCCAAGGCGTCATTTTTGGCGGTTTCGATCGTTTTCCATGCGCTTTCGCGGACGGCCTGATCGCCGGTCGCGACCGCCAGCGCTGCATCCGGGAGAGCCATGCGTTCGCTAAGCGGGACCGGTCCGCAAACGATCATGAAAAAGTCGTAGGCATGCGGCCGTTCGTTGGCCATGACGAACTGGAAATGGACGCGGAAAAACTGCCAGCGAAACTTCGTGTAATGCTCGGGCCTGATGATGTCGCGAAAGCGAACCGCGACGATCCTGGGATTGCGTCCGGCGGCGCCGACGTCGATGCCGTGACTGGCGATCGGATCGAACTGGTAGAAGTTCATCACGTCCTTGCGGGCCTGGCAGTCGATCCAGTCGATCGACGGCTCGACCGCCAGCATCCGCAGATGCTCGCGGAATTGCGCTGACACCGTGTGGAATCCGACGATCGGGAAATTTCCGCCCAGCGTCAGCAGCACGATCCGCGGGCCATGACGGCCGAGCGCAGGGTCGAGCTTCAGGGCACGCGCCAGCATCTCGGTGCTCAGGAACGAACCGGAGCTATGGCCGACGATGACGATTTCATCGGCGTCGGTGGTCCGCACGACGTTGACGAGGTGTTGCGCGAAGCGATCGATGCGCTGGTCCCACTCCGGGCGCTCGCGGCGCGAGAACTCCCAGGTCCAGATCGTGTCGCTCAGGAGATACAGCACGTAGGTGCTGTTCTCGGTGTATTTCAGCATCGTCCCGAGCAGAGCAACGAAAATCGCGAATGCCGCCGCGATGCTGAACAGGTCAGGAATTCCAAGCGCGTTCAGGCCCTTCTCGAAGACAAAGGCGACGCCCGCGGCGCATGCCGCTTGCAGCAGCAGCAGCAAATGGGGGTAGGTGATGAAGGTTGCGAACCGCCAGTTCGCCTTGCCGAATCGCGCAATCGTGCCTGACAAGACGAGGCGCCAGTAGATCCAGACCGAATGGCAGACCGTGCGCCAGATCGGTGACGCCAGGTCCTGCTGGATGAAATCCTCGAAACGAAGGAAATCGTATGAGGTGCGCGTCTGCCAGTCGTCCGCCTTGGTATCGATGCTCCAGGACGCGATCTCGTCGTCGGATGCGACCTTGGGCCGGCTGATGGTTGCCGCGACCTGGTACAGCCGGCTGAATTTCCGCAACTCGGTCCGGAACATGCGGTAGTACTGCGCCAGCCCGCGCGGATCGTATCCCTGGATGTAGATGATATGGCGGTGCTGGACGCGCACGAATGGTCCCCAAGTTGGGCGGGACTATATCAGGCCGGGCAGGGCGCGAAGAACTAATTCACCCCGGCACTTTGTCCCATCCATGGCGCCGCGTGTGAAATTCGCCTGATAGTACCTGCCGATGCGCCAAAACCCGACGACCGGGCGGACCTCCGGGCGGTCACTGAACGTCGAGCGGCGTACTCCCGGTGACCTGGCCGGCCGCATCCGTCGTAATCTTGTCGACGCGCGCCTCCGCCTGCCGCAACAGCTCTTCGCAGCGGCGCTTTAGCGCCTCGCCGCGCTCGTAGATTGCGACCGATTCCTCCAGCGGTACCTTGCCGTCCTCGAGCCGCTTCACAATCGACTCCAGTTCCTCGATCGCGCGTTCGAAAGTGAGCTTCTTGATGTCGGCTTGGGTGTTTTCGGCCATATTGCGTTCCCGGATGCGCCCCAGGTTGCGGGCGCAGAATCAAGCTTATAGCGTTTTCAGGCGAAGCGGGCACCGGTCCGCGTAAAGAAAACGTGTGAAAACAAAGGGCTAAAGCCCGAAAATTCAGGCATCCATCAACGCGGTGACGTGGGCCGCGACCGATTCTTTCAGCCCCTGAAGGTCGTAGCCGCCCTCCAGCACCGAGACAACCCGGCCGCCGGCGCTGCTGTCAGCCAGATCCATCAATCTGCGGGTGACCCAGCCGAAATCCTCCGCCTTCACGTTGAGCGAGGCCAGCGGATCGCGGTAATGCGCGTCGAAGCCGGCCGAAATGAGAATCAGCTCCGGGCTGAACTTCTGCAACTGCGGCAGGATCAGGTTTTCGAACGCGGCGCGAAACTTGGCGCTGCCGTCTTCCGAGGCCAGCGGCGCGTTGACGATGGTGTCGTGTTCGCCGCGCTCGCCGCTGGCGCCGGTGCCGGGAAACAACGGCATCTGGTGCGTCGAGGCGTACATCACGGTCGGATCGGACCAGAAGATGTCCTGGGTGCCGTTGCCGTGATGGACGTCGAAATCGACGATCGCCGCGCGGGCGATGCCGTATTTGCGCTGGGCGTGGCGCGCCGCGATCGCGACGTTGTCGAAGAAGCAGAAGCCCATCGGCTTCGAGACCTCCGCATGATGGCCCGGCGGGCGCACCGCGACGAACGCATTCCGATGTGTTCCGGCCATCACCGCGTCGGTTGCGGCCACCGCGCCGCCGACGCCGCGCATCACGGCTTCCCAGGTGCCCGGCGACATCGACGTGTCGCCGTCGATGTAGACCAAGCCGCTGCTGGGGGCGATGTGCCTGAGTTCGCCGATGTAGTGCTCGCCATGGCACAGCGCGACGGAATCCAGATTGCCTTCCGGCGCTTCGCCGCGCGCGAGCGGCTTGAAGCGGTCTTCCCCCAGCACCTCGGCCACCGCGCGCAGCCGGTCAGGGCGTTCCGGGTGTCCCGGAGGCGTCAGGTGGTCGAGACATGCAGTATGGGTCAGCAGGAGTGTCATGCAAAATCCTGGCGTTAGGAAACGCGCGGGCGCGAAGGGCCTAATCTAGGCCCTCGATGGCCGCTCGGAAAGAGCCGGCACGCCCCGGGATCAGTTTATCCTGATGATGCGATCCACCGCGGTCAGGCCGACCGGGCTGTTGGCCCTGAAGTAGGCATTCAACGCGTCGATGTCGTAGATGCCGGTTTGCGGCGCGGTTCCCTGTGTGAAGACAGTGAAGCCGTCGCCGCCGACCGACAGGAAGTTATTGACGGTGACGCGATAACTCGCGGTGGGATCGATCGCCTTGCCATTCAGCGTCATGCGTTCAGCGATGACGCGTTCGCCGTCCGGCTTCGTGCCGTCCCAGGCATAGGAAAAGCCCTTCGAGACCTGCAGGATGCGTGGCCGCTTCGGATCGCGCCATTGCTGTTCCAGCATGTCCTTGATCTGCTTTCCGGTCAGCGTCATCGTCACGAGCTGGTTGCGGAACGGTTGGCTGGCAAACAGATCGGCGTAGGTCACCGCGCCGCCTTCCTTGCGCGCAATATCGGTGCGGACGCCGCCGGGATTGGTGAAGGCGATGTCGGCGCCGCCCTTCGCAGCGTCGCGGGTTGCCGCGAGTTGCGCGTCCGCGATGATGTCGCCGAGTGGACTCTCGCCGGCATTATTGGGCACGCGCGACAGCGTTTCCGCCACCGAGCCCGCCGGACGGTTGGCGATCGGTGCGGCCAACCTGTCGTAGGCTTCGATCAGCGCGGTCTGTTCGGCGTCCCTGGCGAGCGTCGCTGTGCGGACGATGGTGTTGTCGGCCCTGGCGCTGATGATGTCGCGCGTGACGGGATCGAGCTTGAGATCGATCGCGGTGACGAGCGTGCCGTATTTGTCTGCGCTGGTGACGAGCCGCTTGTCGATCTCGCAGACATAGGCGCGGTGGGTGTGGCCGGTGACCACGACGTCGACCGACCTGTCGAATTTCTTGACGATGTCGACGATCGGCCCGGAAATATCCGGACATTCATTGTAATCGCCGGTCGGCAGTCCGCCCTCGTGTATCAGCACGACGATGGCCTCGACGCCGCGCGTCTTCAGTTCGGGGATCAGCGCGTTCACCGTCTCCGCCTCGTCGCGGAATTCGAGATCGGCGACGCCGACCGGCGAGACGAGGCCCGGCGTGCCCTTCAGCGTCAGGCCGATGAAGGCCACGGGAATGCCGTCGAACTCCCTGATCGCGTAGGCGGGAAGCAGGGGCTTGCCGGTGCGCTTCTCGATCGTGCTGGCGGCGAGATAGCGAAACTTCGCGCCGGTGAACGGATGCGGGCCCCGGCATTTGTCGACCGGGTGGCAGCCGCCGTTCTGCATTCGCAGCAATTCGTCCTTGCCCTCGTCGAATTCGTGGTTGCCGACGGAAGCCAGCGCCAGTCCCATCATCGACAGCGCCTCGATGGTCGGCTCGTCGTGGAACATCGCCGACAGAAACGGGCTGGCGCCGATCAGGTCGCCGGCCGCGACAAAGATCGTGTTGCGGTGCCCGTCGCGAAGCTGGCCGACCAGCGTCGCCATGTGTTCGGCGCCGCCCGCGGCGATCGTGATCTTCTTCGTCTTGTCCTCGGGGTCCGTGATGACGATCCCGCCCGGGGAAGGACGCAGGTAGCCGTGAAAATCGTTGATCGCGAGAATGCGCAGATCTACAGGAGCTGCAGTTTGGGCGTAGACCGGTGCGGCCGCGTAGAGTGCGACGAGCAGTGCAAATGCCGAAACAGGGCGAAGGGAATTTCTCATGACTTTGACATAGCCGCTTGATGTGTCACCGTCATTGCGAGCGCAGCGAAGCAATCCATCGCGCGACATGTAGAAGGAGCGGATTGCTTCGCTGCGCTCGCAATGACGGCAGAGGTGAAATCACGCCTTGGGCCTAACTCCTCTTGCGCTCGAAGAACGCCTTGAACGCCGCGACCGCTTCCCGGGAACGCTGAGGTGCCCGGTCATGATCTTGCCCCTGAAACAGGCGGCATTGGTGCTGCTGGCCAACCATCGGGCCATATCCTACATGATACGGCAAGGGGCCGAACGGTCGCGGTGGATTTTCCCACCGATGTGATGACGAGGTTTATGCGATGCAGTTAGGCGGAATTCATCATCTGACCGCGATCTCCGCGAAACCGCGGGAAAACCTGGCCTTCTACACCGGCCTGCTCGGCATGCGGCTGGTCAAGAAGACGGTCAACCAGGATGACGTCTCGGCCTACCACCTGTTCTACGCCGACGGAAAGGCCAACCCCGGCACTGACCTCACCTTCTTCGATTTTCCGGCCGCGCCCGAGCAGCGCGGAACCAACTCGATCTCACGGACCGGCCTGCGCGTCGCGGGCGAAGCCAGCCTCGGCTACTGGCGGGATCGCCTCAAGAAGTCCGGCGGCGTCACCGGCGATGTCATCGAGGTCGACGGCCGGCTGACGCTGCCGTTTGAGGACGGGGAAGGGCAGCGGCTGGTGCTGGTCGATGACGGCGGCGCTGGTATCGTCTCGCCATGGGAACGAAGCCCGGTGCCGGCAGAGCATCAGATCCGCGGCCTGGGTCCGATCGTGCTGACCGTGCGGGAGCTGTCGCGCACCGCCTTCGTATTGACCGAGGTCATGAACATGCGCCGTGTGCGCGACTATGCCGCCCACGGCGCGCAGATCCATGTGTTCGCGATGGGCGAGGCAGGGGGAGAGGGCGGCCCCGCCGCCGAACTGCATGTGCTCGAGGATAAGGACGCGCCCATTGCGCGGCAGGGCGCCGGCGGTGTCCACCATGTCGCGTTCCGCACACCCGATGAGACGCAGTATCACGGCTGGACGCAGCGGCTGAACGAGCTGCGCGTGCCCAACAGCGGCGAGGTCGACCGCTTCTATTTCCGCAGCCTCTATTTCCGCGAACCCAACGGCATCCTGTTCGAGATCGCCACCGATGGTCCGGGCTTTGCCACCGACGAGCAGATGGAAACGCTCGGCGAAAAACTGGCGCTGCCGCCGTTCCTCGAACCGCAGCGTGTGGCGATCGAGGCAGGGCTCAAGCCGATCGTGTAGACTCGCAGGATGGGTCGGCAACCGATTGCAGTCAATCGCGCGCTTCTTCGGCGACTACGACGCGGAAGCGATCCGCCCCGGAACGACCTGGCTGAGCTGACGAAGGCGCCCGGCACGACGGGGAGCGAGCGGCCGGCCGTGCAAACTGATGTGGTTGCGCGCCTCACGCAGATACATGGGTTCGAGGCGGATATTGAAGAGTTCGTCGTGTGAACGAGGCCGGAGGGTGCCGAATGCAATCCGGGTTGCATGCAGCGCCCGACCGATGGTGCGCCGGTTTTCGTCGCTGTCGATCCCGGCCATTGCGCAGGTCCGCGAAAGCGCGACAAGCGCACGGCCCGCCCGGGTGACGTTGAAACCGAGAAGGCTCATCAGGATACGGGCGGCCGGCTCGCTTTCGCCGATCGCAAGCAGGCGTGTGCCGAGATTATGGAAAGTGACCAGCGCCCCGCGCAGGTTGCGCACGGCGAGATCATATTCATGGATTGCCTGCGACGTGGTCGCCAGCTCTCGCGCCTTGGGTAATGCTACATTGCGAAAGAGCATCATCCGCTTGAGAGCCGTGCGCCGAAGATGCAGCACACTTCGTATCGGCTGGCCGACCTGGTCGACGAGAAAGTGGCCGAGCAAGACACTGGCGACTGCCGCCAATGGGTAGACATACCAATGCATGCCGCGCCCTGATTCAATCCGGGGTTTTCAGCCTTCACGTTGCAACGTGGCTGCCGGCTCAATCAACCCTAACAGTTCGTTAGCCTCAAGCGAAATCGCAGTTCGTCGCTGCGCAGCCGCGAATGTAGTTAACGGCGGCAACTGGCCGAGGACCGCTACTGTCCCGGTGAAATTCGCAACCGCCGGTGCGACGTCGGCGAATCCGGTTCCGGAAGTCCCAGTTTGCGCCATGCCGGCATGACCCGCGCGTCGAGTAATTCGAGATAGGCCGGCGTCTGCGAATAGAACCGGGGCTCGATGACTTCGCCGCGATAGACGTCTTCGAATTGAGCGCGCGCACGCTTCGCATTGGCGTGGTCGCCGACGCTATCGTAAGCCACGGCAGCAAACGCCAGGTTTGCCCAGTGCCTCGGATTGATCGCGATCGATCGCTCCAGCCAGAGAATGGCGTCGTGATATTGTCCCATCAGTGAGTAGTTGAGACCGAGCATCAGGCACCACACCCATCGCATGCGGTCCTTTGGCGATTGCGCCAATGCCCGCTGCAGCGGTTCTATTCCCAGTTCCGGGCGGCCGCTGGCGAACTGCAGATGTCCGTTCCAGGCGATGGCCTCGACCAGGTTGGGATCGAGCTCCAGCGCGATCTGGTTTTCGGCCAGAGCCGCCTCGATGCGGCATTGCATCTGGCGCAGCCGCGACATCACGAAGCGGGCGTAGGCGTTGTGGCGGTCCAGCGGCATCGCCTTCGCCATCAGCCGGTCGGCTTCGTCGATGAGTTGCGCATTGGCGTCGCTGGGCCAGCCGAACACCTGCTCGACCATGGTGACGGCGCGGCCCACCAGTGCGGCCTGATCGTTGGCGTTGATCGCCAGCGCCTTCTCGAACATGGCCCGGACCTGCTGCAGGGCGTCGAGCGTGTTGGCGCGGTAGTAGGCGGCGCGGGCCTGCATCACGAGGTCGGTGGCGTCAGGGCTCTCGGAATTCTCGGAATGCCTGGCCTCGGCCTCGATGAGCTGGAGGTTCAGCGCAATCGCAAGACGGTTGACCACTTCGCGCCTGATGTTGCGCACCGCCGCCTTGTCGACCTCCATCGTATCGGCCCACAACACCGTTCCGGACAGCGTGTCCCACAGCTGGGCCGTGGTATCGATGCCCTGATCGAAGCGCTCGACGCTTCCCTTGAGCACGTAGCGCACGCCGAGTTCGACGCCCAGAGCGGGGATATCGATCTCCTTGCCCTTGTACCTGATCGCAGTGTCCCGGCCGATCACATAACTGCCCTTGATCCTGGACAGTTGCGCCGTCACCTCGTCGGTGATGCCGTCGGAAAAATACTCCTGCGCCGGGTCGCCGCTGACGTTGGTGAACGGCAGCACCACGATCGAGAGCCGCACAGGTTTGGCGAGCGGCTTGTCCAGAGGCGGCGACAGGGCCGGCGCGGGCGCCGCGGCATCCGGACGCCATGCCCATGTTCTTATCGGACGCGCGATATTCTTCAGCTTCTGCTCGCCCATGTCGGTGAAGCCGAGATCGTCGCGAATCTGCTCGCGCACCATCGAGGAGACGCAGATGCCATCGACGGGGGCCAGCGCTTCCAGCCGGGCAGCAATATTGACGCCGTCGCCCGCGATATCGTCGCCGTCGGCGATGATGTCGCCGACATTGATTCCGATTCTGAACCGGATTCGGTCGGACGATGCTTGTCCCTGCTCGAGCTCCATGACGGTACGCTGGATATCGAGACCGCATTGCACGGCGGCGATGGCGCTGCCGAACTCGGCCAGGAATCCGTCGCCCGTGGCACGGATGACCCTGCCGCCGTACTCTTCCACTTTGACAAAATTCACTTCCTCACGCAGGCGGCGCAATCGCGAGAACGTCAGCGCCTCGTTGCGCTCCATCAGGCGGCTGAAGCCTGCGACGTCGGCAAACATGATCGCGGCGAGCCTGCGAACGGTGGGCCAATTCTTGCAATTCTGCGTCAAGCGAAACGTCCCGATAATACGCGTGATCCGGTCACATTGCCGGGCCCGTGCCAAGGAAACGTCAGCACTGCATTGCGGGAATGTGATCCAAGTTACGGATAGTGGGTGCCCAATTTGATTAGTCCACAGGCGCTGCAATAGGTTCAAAGAGGAGCAATACGGAATTGCTCTTGCGCCATGAATTCGGGCAAATCGTGGACGGCGGGGAACGAACTTACCTCGCAGGTAAGTCGATGAAGCGGCGGGTTCTGGCCGGTCTCGCAGGATGGGTAGCGCAGCGAAACCCATCATGATCGGGGCGGATCGCGTTTCGCTAATCCGCCCCGCGGAGTCGTGTAGCGCTGGTGGCTTACGTCACACTTCGTTCTTCGGCACGTATTTGCCGAGCACGCACTTGTAGCGCTGCAATTTCCAATCGTGATACGGCCCCTTGGCGAGCCAGTCGGCGATCCCAATTTGTGCGTTCACGGCGCAGGCACTGAACGTGATGCCGGATTGATCGCTGGTGGTGACGACTTTCTCCAGGCAAAGCTGGCTGTTGCAGAGAACGGCTATGAGAGTAACGAGCATGACGACCTTCGTTGATGATGAATTTCCAGATCATTGCAATGCAGGGTTCATGCCAACGTGGGTGCGCGCGGTATTCATCCCGGCGCCCCGTGACCTGCAAAATGACACGCATCCGCAGTCGCGCCTTTTCGGCACGAGCGGGCAGTGGCAAACGCCCGGGAATACAAGTTGCGGGAATTTTAGAGTGGGGCCGGAACGATTCGCAAAAGCGTAGAATTACGGGGTCACGCCCTTTGCGGCTGCGATGGCAGCCGGTTTCTCAGTGGCTGGCGCGGCTTTCGATCTCGCCGCGCTCGATCGTCAGCGTCACATCGGCGAACGTCTCGAGCAGTTTCGGATTCGATTCCGTGATCAAGAGCGTGATGTCCTTGTCCTGCGAACGCAGCCGACGCAGCGCTTCGGCGTAGCGTTGCGCCAGCACCGGCGCGAGTCCCTGGAACGGCTCGTCGAGAATCAGCAGGCGCGTGCCCAGCATCAGCGCGCGGCCGAGCGCCACCATCTTGCCCTGTCCGCCGGAGACCGATCCCGCCGGACGCTTGGCGAGCTCCTTCAACTCCGGCAACACGGAATAGGCGCGATCGAGCCTGCGCTTCGACTCGTCGGGACTGAGCTTCGCGACGCGGCCGGGCAGGAGGATGTTCTCCTCGACCGTGAAAGCGGAAAACAGCCGGCGGTCTTCGGGCGCATAGCCGAGCCCGAGCGACGGCCGGCGGTGCGGCGGGATCGGCCCGAGGTCCTCGCCGCCGAGCCGCACGGTGCCGCTGGCTTCCGTGAAACCCATGATGGTGCGCACCGTCGTGGTCTTGCCGGCGCCGTTGCGCCCGATCAGCGCAGCGCTGGCACCCGGCTGCAGCGCGAAGCTGACATTGCGCAGCACCGGCGCGCCAGCGATCGCGACGTTGATGTTTTCGAAACTCAGCATCGGCGTCATATTCCGATCACCTGCTCTCGAACCTTCGGATCGGCCAGCACCTCCGCGGGCGTGCCGACTTTCTGGATCTTGCCCATGTTCCACACGGCGACGCGGTTGGCGTAACGCTCCACCATGTCCATGTCATGCTCGACGAACACCGAGGTCACCTTTTCCTTGGCGAGCGCCGTGGTGAGGATGTCCATGATGCCGAGCTTCTCGGACGAGGCGACGCCGGAGGTCGGCTCGTCCATCAGCAGCAGCTTGGGTTTCAGCGCGAGCGCCAGCGCGATGTCGACCAGCTTGCGCTGGCCTTCGGGCAATTCGCGCGCCTTGCGCTCCGCGTAGGATTTGACGCCGACGAGATCGAGCAGTCGCTCCATCTCGGCGGCTTCCGGCAGGCTCGACAGCGCCTTGAACCCCGACGGGCGTCCCTTGAGCGAGGCGGCGGCGATCAGCATGTTCTCCATCACGGTCTGATCGAGGAACAGTTGCGGGATCTGGAAGGCGCGGGCGATGCCGAGCTTGGTGATGGTGCGCGGCAGATGCGCTGTGATGTCGTGGCCGAGGAAGCTCACGGTGCCGGCCTGCGGCCTGAGATAGCCGGTCGAGATGTTGAGGAACGTGGTCTTGCCGGCGCCGTTCGGTCCGATGATGGCGAGGTTCTCGCCCTCATGGACGTCGAGGTCGATGCCGTCGGCCGCGATCACGCCGCCGAAGCGGATCTTGATGCCCTTGGCGGAGAGCAGGATGTTGGCCATCAGTGGCCTCCCTGCTTGGAACGGTCGTCGCGTTGCCGCAGCCCGATCAGGCCGTTCGGCGCGTAGAGGATGATGACGATCAGCACGACGCCGAGGATGAGCTGCCACGAGTCCGCAAGATGGGCGGCCGCATAGAAGCGGACGGTCTCGAACATGGCGGCACCGGCGAACGCGCCGAACGCGTGGGCGCCGCCGCCGAGGATCGCGATGAACACGAACTCGCCCGACTTGGTCCAGAAGCCGAACTCCGGCGTGGCGATCTGCTGGATGATCGAGACCAGCGCGCCGCCGACACCGCCGAGGAACGCCGAGATCACGTATCCTACCAACAGCACATGGCGCGCCGACGTTCCCAGATATTCGAGCCGCGTCTCGTTCGACTTGATGGCCCGCAGCATGTGTCCGAGCGGGCTTTCGAGGTAGCGCTGCACCCCGCAGAACGCCGCGATCGCGACCACCAGGGCCACATACAGGATGACGTACTGGAACGTCTCCGGCGTGAAGGAAAATCCGAGCAGGCCGGGGCGCGCGACCCGGATGCCGTCGGCACCGTTGGTGTAGTGGAACATCTTCTCCAGCAGCGACCACAGCACCATCGAGAAGGCGAGGTTGAGCATGCCGAAGAAGATTTCGCGGTAGCGGACCACGAACATTCCGACGATCAGGCCGATGACGGTGGACGATATGCCGCCGAGCACGATGTAGAGCAGAATGTCGCCGCCACCGACATACTTGCCCCAGAACGCCGCGCTGTAGGCGCCGGTCGCAAAGAACATCGCGTGTCCAAACGACACCTGTCCCGCCTGCAGCAGCAGCACGATGCCGAGCACGACGATGCCCTTGGCGAGGATCAGCGCGAACAGCGTGGCCCAGCTCGCCACGAACAGCGGCGCCAGCGCTGCGACCACGAAGAAGACGACGGCGACCGCCGTGATGGGCTTGAAACGGCCGTTCATCAGATCTTCCTCACCTGCACCGCGCCGAACAGGCCGAACGGCCGCACCAGCAGCACCAGCACCATCAGCAGATACGGCACCAGCACCTCGAACTCGGGCTGGATATAGATGATGAACGCCCGCGTCAGGCCGATCATGAGTGCGGTCAGCGCGGTGCCTTCGATCTGCCCGAGGCCGGCGGTCGCGGCGACCGCAAACGAGAGCACGATCATGTCCGCGCCCATCCCGGGCACCAGCGACGTGGTCGGTGAAGCCAACGCCCCGCCAAGGGCTGCGAAGCTCGCGCCGATCACGAACGTGACGAAATAGACTTTCTTGGCGTCGATGCCGATGGCGGTGGAGGCCTCGCGGTCTTCCGTGACCGCCAGGATCACCGCGCCCGCCAGCGTACGGCGCAGGAAGTAGCGCAGGCCGAGCAGCGTCAGCAACGCCACCAGCGGCAGCAGGATGACTTGATAGGATGTGTAAGCCACGCCGAACACGCTGATGTTTGGCAGCAGCTTCAGCGGCTCGGCGGCGAAGATCGGCTGCACGCCCCAGATCAGGCGCTGCAGATTGTCCATGATCATGAACGCCGCGAACGTGATCAGGAGCTGCAGCACGTCGTCCCGCCCGTAGAGCGGCCGCAGCAGAAAGCGTTCGATGAACCCGCCGCAGATCACGCCGATGGCGATCGAGGCCACGATCAGCGCGGGGTAGGTCAGCCATGGCGAAATGGGCGCGACGGCGAGGCTTAAGGTCGCGGCGAGGTAGGCGCCGAAAGCGTAGAGCGAGCCGTGCGCGACGTTCACCACGCGCAGCACGCCGAAGATCAGGCTGAGCCCGACGGAAACCAGAAACACCAGCGCGGCGTAGCTGATGCCGTCGAGAACGGCCAGGGTGGCAAGTGTCGTATTCATGGGAAGCCTTGGGGGCCTTCTTGGGGGAAAGCCCGTCCTCCGGGGCAGGGCCCGGAGGACGGAGAATCGCGGCGTTACTGTTTGAAGGTCGGCACGTCCATCTTGACGAATTCGGGCTTCAGCGTCTTCAGCCATTCGACCGAACGGATGCCCGCCGGATTGGTGATTACCTTCGGATCGAAGATCATCATGTTGTCGAGCAGCTTGAAGTCGTAGCCCGGGACCGTCTTGGTGACGCCGACGAGTTGCGCTTCGAGGCCCTGGTTGTCTTCCGGCCGCAGCGTGACCGGCCTGCCGAAGCCGGTCGCGAACTCGATGCCGGCGGTGGCATCGACGACCTGCTCGCGGGTCGGCCAGTTGCCGCCGTTGGCCTTGATCGCCTTGTCATAGGCGGTCTGCAGCGCCGCGAACGCCTGCGCCATGTGATAGACGGGATAGATCGGCCAGGCGCCGGTCTTGGCCTTGAACGCCTCGTTGAAGGCCTTGAAGGCGGCATCGCCCTTCTTCTCGGGATGCAGGAACCAGTGGTCGCCGCGCGCGCCGACGATCAGGCCTTCCGGCAGATCCTTGCCGAGCCGCTGGATCGAGGATTCGCCGATCGCCAGGATGAACGTCGACTGCTGCAGCAGGCCGCGCTGCCCGGACTGGCGCACCAGCGTGTCGAGGTCGCCGCCCCAGCTCGTGGTGAAGACCACGTCGGGTCGCAGCGCCAGCAGGCGCGAAACCTCGGTGGAATAGTCGGGCGCGCCGAATTTTGGGAACAGCTCAGCCACCACCTGCACGTCGGGCTTCATCGCCTTCAGCGCGGTGGAGAAGATTTCCCAGCTCTCGCGGCCCCACGCGTAGTCCTGGTTGACGACCGCGATGGTCTTGAAGTTGGGCTTGGTCTTGAGCAAATAGAGCAGCACGGCCAGCATCTCGGGGGTGCCGTTGGCCTGGGTGCGGAAATTGTAACGATACTTCTTGGTCTCGAGGATCGAGGCGGCGCCGCAATCCCACATGAAGTTCATGACCTTGAGGTCTTCGGCGACCGGCACGAGCTGATTGCAGCTTCCGGATGAAATCGAGGCGAACGTCGCGTCTACCTTGTCGTCCTGCACCATGCGACGATAGTTCGAAACCAGGGCCTCGCCGCCGGCGCCTTCATCGACGAACGACAGTTTGACGGGCACGCCGCCGATGCCGCCCTTCTTGTTGAGATCTTCCGCGATCATTTCGGCCGCGGCCTTGGCCGGCACGCCGAACACGGAGGCCGGGCCGGACAGGAACGTCGTGATGCCGACCTTGATTTCCGCAGGCTTGCCCTGCGCCAGGGCAGACCCCGCAAACAGTACCGTTGCAGCGGTGGCCGCAAGCGCCGTCTTCAAGAACTTCATGAAAAATCCTCCCTTGTATTTGTCGACTTTGGTCGAGGCCTGTCGGCCATCTTCTTGTTCTTGCCACGCGCCGCGACACTACCGGATTATCTCCGGCATTGCCTAGCCTTGCCGGAGACTGCCGATAGCGCACCAGAACATGGCTCCGCCCCAGTGAGCATCACCGGGGGAGCTGCGCAAGTGGGTTGTTCGGCGGTAGGCATGCGCGACTAGGCCGCAGGGCTCACACGGGGCGTTGCAGGGGACCAGCGGTCCGCCATCACGACATGCGTTTGGTGATCAAGTCGTGAAGGGCCGCGTCGACGTCCGCTCCGTGTGAAGGATGCTGGCAACAATCGCTGTGCCGAGCCGGTTAGTGACAGTGAAACGTTCTCCAGCCTCGACGTGCATGCCATGGCCGATCGCCAAACCACAGGCGTTGCCGTTGATGACCATCTCGCAGTCACTTGCGGCCGCATAGACGATGTGAACGCCGGCCGGGCAAGACTTCGATGCGCCGGTCGTCAGGCAACAGAGGTCGATCGATACGCGTGAGCGGTCACCAATCAGGTTGACGACTTCGACCGGCCCGGCTTCAAGTCGGCTGACAATCGGGGTTTCGCCGGCAAACCGCACCGGCCTGAACGGCTGTCGGACGTCGATCTCACCGGCAGGAGTTTCAAGGACGAGCCCCAGACCGGAAACGAGTACCTGATGCCGGTTATAGCCGCTCAGGTCGGAGAACGGACCCGGTGCCGTGATCGCGGTGCGGCCGAATCGCCAGACCATTCCCTCCCAACTGCCCGAAGGAAATCCAGGGAGCAGGGACTCGGCAATATCGACGGTGACCCCGCCGCCGTTCTTCCAGGGCGTATGCCTGTAGGCGGCGGGATCAATCGTCGCGATTCGAACCTCGCTGACGGTGGGTGTGGGACTCATTG
Organism: Bradyrhizobium sp.; assembly: GCA_013822885.1. Lineage (GTDB taxonomy): Bacteria > Pseudomonadota > Alphaproteobacteria > Rhizobiales > Xanthobacteraceae > Bradyrhizobium. The sequence goes on along the minus strand of PNLC01000017.1, from coordinate 5,022 downwards.
TCCCATCTTGAGGCCGAGGGATTGGCCGATGGTCGCATTCCAGTTGGTGACGCAATCAGCGCCGCAGCGTTGTGCGAAGCCGGGCATGATTGCCTTCACTAGCGCATCCTTTCGAAGGGTTTCGTCAGCCGGCGTGACAGCGACCAGTTTCATGGAAGCAGGTTGCCCTTCCTTGCATGCGGGACTGCCGGTGTTGCAATCGATGCCGGTCTGGGTTTCGGTCTTGGCCTGTTCGAATATCGAGCCTTCGAGCTTTCTGACATTGGCTTCGAGGAAGGCCTGCACCTTCGGGTCCAGTGTTTTCCACCATGCGAGATTTGCAAGGTGAGCGGCGACGCCGAAGTTGATCGGCATCGGCGAGATGAACTTTGCCGATTCATGCCATTTCGAGCGGTAGCCAGACAGCGCTCCAGTGATGGCGCAATCGATGACGCCACTCGCAAGCGCCGGTTGCACCTCCGCAAATGCGATAGTGATCGGCGAGCCGCCGATGTGCGAGACGAACGTCTGCTGCGAGGCGCCGGATGCGCGGACCTTGCGCCCTTTGAGGTCCGCAATGTTGGTGAAGGCATCGCGGCAATAGATTACCTGCGCCTGATAGGTGCCAAAGCCGAGCAGCTTGATGCCGTGCTTTTCCTCCAGGAATTTCGCATAGCTCGGACGTAGGACGTTCACGGCCTTCTGCAACTCCTCAACCGAACCGACAAGGCCGACGAGATCGGCGGCTTCATTCATCGGCACTTCGCCGGAATTGTAGTTCAGTACGGTGGTCGCAAACTGCAGCGTGCCGGAAGAAACCAGTCTGAAGATTTCGGGCCCCTTCAGTCCGAGTTCGGTGAAGGATTTCAGTTGGACCTTGATCGCGCCGGCCGATTCCTTGGGAACGGTCTCGTTCCAGAACGGCACTTCGCGGTTGAGATACATCGAAAGGTTGCCGATGCTGCCCACCACGTTGAACGAGGTTGCAGGCAACCCCTGCGTCTGGGCCGTTGCGGGCAGTGCGGCGAAGCCAAGGACAGCAACTGCGGCAGTTGCGGAAACAGCAGTTCGCATCGACATCATCAGGTCTCCTTAAGGGCTGGGCCAGCCACGTGGCCGGCGCTATTTCTTCGGTTGCAATACGCTCGGTAGCCAGAGGGCGATATCGGGAAAGGCGATCAGAATGCTGATCATGATCATCATGGCGCCGACGAATGGAAGGGCGCCGATGCACAGGTCCGAGAAAGGTCCGTTTCTTCGAACGGACTGGACCACGTAGAGGTTCAGACCGACCGGCGGCGTAATGAGCGCCGCCTCCATCAGAATCACGAAGATGATGCCCCACCAGATCGGGCTGTAACCCATGGCCGTGATCACGGGCACGACCACCGGTGTGGTTGCGATCATCATCGACAGCGTCTCCATGAAGCAGCCGAGGACCAGATAGAACACGATGATAGCCAGAAGCATCGCCAAAGGCGGCAAGCCAAGTGATAGAACTGAATCGGTCACAGCCTTGACCAGGCCGATCGAGACCATCACGAAGTTCAGGAAGAAGGCAGCAATGATGATCAGCATGATCATGCAGGTGGTTCGCACGGTGCCTTCGAAGGCGCGCAGCAGTACGGGCAAGGTCAGTTGTCCATTGGCCGCCACGAGGGCCACCGTTGCCATCAATCCGAGAGCAGCCGCCTCGGTCGGCGTGGCAATGCCGATATAGATGGATCCCACGACCGTCAGGAAAAGGCCGAGTGGCGGCACAAGATGCTTCAGTCCCGCCATCCTTTGCGGCCACAATCCGGCGGTGTCGACCGCGGGACCTGCCAGTTTCGGACGCCAGATCGCGACGGCGAACACGGTCAGCGAGAACAGCCCGGCCAGCATGAAGCCCGGGATGAACCCCGCGGCGTAAAGTTGGGCGACCGAAGTATCGGTCAGCACCGCATAGATGATCATGTTGATGGACGGCGGGATCAGGATTCCCAGCGTACCGCCTGCGGCGATCGAGCCCAGGAACAGTGGGCGATTGTAGCCGCCCTTGTCCATGTTGGGAATCGCAACCGTGCCGATCGTCGCGGCGGTCGCCACCGATGAACCCGAGGTTGCGGCGAAGATGGCGCTGGCGGCAATGTTGGTGTGGATCAAGCGTCCTGGAATTCGCGCGAACCATGGAGCGAGGGCGCCGAACAGTCGTTCGCTCATGCCAGATCGGTGCATGAGTTCGCCCATCATGATGAACATTGGTGCGGCAATCAGAATGAAGTCGTTCGAAGAGTTCCAGGCCAGTTCACCGAGCGCGCCGGTCAATGGAAAGAACGCGTATTTCTGCGAGAGAATATAGGCCATTATGCCCAGTGCTGCCGCGACCGGCAGGCTGAGCGCCATCAGGCCGATCAACAGGCTGAACGCGGTGCCGATCATGGCCGCGACACGTCAGGCTTCGGCTCGGCTTCAGCCAAATCGATGCCGGCCTGCTGCAGTTCTTCGGTTACGCGCAGGCTGCCGATCAACTTGTCAAAGCCGCGCCGGTCGCCTGCCAGCAGTCGCAGCATCGATTGCAGCGGGAGCAGCACGGCCATGAATGCGAACCAGAGCAGGCCTATCCACCAAACCCCTTGTGGCAGCACCATCGGCGTCTGCATGACGGAGGTCGATCGCGCATTCATGGTCCAGGATTGCGCCAGGGTTTTCCAGGTAAACCAGACCAGCGCCACAGCGATGACGGCGAGGGCGAAGGCGGCAAGCAGATCGCAGGCCGCGCGCAGGCGATAGGGGAAGGCATCGAGCAGGATGTCGACGCGGATATTGGACTTCGACGTGACGGTGAAGGCTAGTCCGAGCCCAATACAGGCTGCCAGCATGTAGCCCGAAATTTCAAAGCTTTCGACCATGCCGCGCTTGAATACGAAGCGTGTGATGACATCGACTGAAATCAGCGCGCCGCAGCCAAACAGGATGCAGGCGCCGGCGAGCCAGGCAAGAATCCTTGAGATACGTTGGGGCCAAGGCTCGTTGGGAAGCATCGGTTCGGGGTTGTTCATCGATTATTTTCTACCGCACGTCGTCGCGCTGTCCGCACCGGGGCCGCCTGCGTTCCATCGATACTTGCCGCGCATGCAGCATGCCGTGAACGGTAGGGTTTCCGCGGTCGGTCGTCAAACCAGGATCCATCGCGGCCGAGCAGGCCGTGGCCATTGTCGCCGTTCACGGGGCGATCGAATGGCAACTGCCTCTGTGTGGACAGGAAGAGATTCATCGATCGGCTACGCGTCGTGGATATCCGGTATGGGCGGGAATGACCGTCACGCGTCGAGCGCCGCGATCACCGTTACGCCAATACTCCGTCCGTAGCCTACGTTCGAAGCTCTCGAAACGCCTCGTCGAGCCGATCGAGCGCCTGCTCGAGAACCGGCCGCGGCGTCGCAAAGTTGAACCGCAGCCAGGTTTCGCCGCCGGGGCCGAACTGCTCGCCGGGGCTTGCGAAAATACGCGCGCGATCCTTCACCCTTGCCGCAACGTCCTTGGCCGGCAGACCGGTGCCGGAGAAGTCGACCCACGCCAGATAAGTCGCATCGAGCCGCATCGAGCGCGCGCCGGGCGCGGCGCGTTCGATCCTGCTGTCGAGCAGGTCGCGGCTACCGGCCAGATAAGGCAGCAGGGCATCGAGCCAGCTCTCGCCGGTTCGCCACGCGGCTTCGGTCGCGATCATGCCGAAGGCGTTGTAGGAGGCGAGGCCGCTTGCCGCGATCCGCGCGTCGAGCTTCGCCTTCAACACCGGGTTCGACGTGAAGCATGCGCCGACATGGGCGCCGGCGAGATTGAAGGTCTTGGTCGCGGCGACGCAGGTGATCAGGCGATCCGCGATGTCCGGCGCGGCCGTGAGCGTCGGCGTATGTTTCACACCGCCCAGCAGCAGGTCGCAGTGGATTTCGTCGGAAACCAGAATGAGGTTGCGTTCGGCGCACAGGAGCGCGAGCGCGCGGATCTCCTCGACCGACCAGACGGTGCCGCCCGGATTATGCGGGCTGCAGAAGAAGACGATTTTGGTGCGCGGCGTGAGCTTCGCGGCGAGCGCATCGAGGTCCATCTCGTAGCGGCCCTGACGCAGCGACAGTTGCGCGTCGAGGATGCGCCGATCGTTGGCGAGAATGATCTTTCGGAAGGCATGATAGGCCGGCGGAAACACCACGACCTCATCGCCGGGCTCGGTGACGGCTTGCAGGATCAAGCCCAGCCCCGAGACGACGCCGGGCGTCGGGCTCACCCAGGCCGGATCGATCGACAGGCCATGCCGGCGCGCCATCCATTCGGCAAGCGCGATCGCCCAGCTCCCGGTGTCGGCGTAATAGCCATGCACGGCGCGGTTCACGACTTCGGTCAGGGCCGCCGTAACCCCGGGAGGCGCCGCGAAATCCATGTCGGCGACCCACATCGGGATGCCGTCGGCGGCGGTAATCCCTGAGAGCTTGGCCATCATGTCCCACTTCGACGCGTGCGTGCCGCGGCGGTCAATTACGCGATCGAAATCAAACATCGGGACGGTGGCTCCTGCGCTGTTGCGCTTTCAATTCAAAAACTTGTTCGCGAACAGCGCAAGAGCCGTTTTAGCCGAGCAGCACCGCGTCCGCGCCGTTCACGGCGTCGGCGCTATCGGTCACGGTCTTCTCCAGCGAGCCCGCCTGCACGGTGATATTCTCCGCGAAGAACCGCGCCACCGTGACGTAACGCTGCGGATCGCCGCCGGCATCGCCATTGCCCTTCGCGGCGAGCGCTTCGCCGGCCAGCATGCAGCCGCCGAGCGTCGAGCCGAACAGGCGCAGATACGGCGTGGCGCCGGCGAGCGCATCGTTCGGTGCGGATGCCACGCGCTCCAGCAGCCACTTGCTACTGCGTTCGAGCGAGCCGAGCGCGTCGCGCAGCTTGGCGCCGGTGGTGCCAAATGCTGGATCGTTCGAGGCTTCGACCTGCTTGACGATGCCGCCGAGTTCATCGAGCAGCGCCCACACCGACGCGCCGCCGTTGGCGGCGAGTTTGCGCGTCACC
>PNLC01000016.1 GCA_013822885.1 Bradyrhizobium sp. | reverse complement strand
ACCGCGAGCAGATGCAGATACATGTTGGTCGAGCCGCCCATGGCGTAGACGGTCGTGATCGCATTCTCGAAGGCGCGCTCGGTCATGATGTCGCGCGGCCGGATGCCCGCCTCCATCAGCCGATACAGGGCGTCGACCGAGGCGCGCGCCTGCGCGCGGACGTCGGCATGAATATCGCTACCCGCATTGTAATCGGCAGGATGCGAGGCGCCGCGCGGCAGCATCATGCCAATGGATTCCGCAATCGTGCTCATCGTGTTGGCGGTGAACATCGCACCGCAGGTGCCACTGCCGGGCATCACGTTGCGCTCGACCTCCAGCAGCTCTTCGCCGGACAACCTGCCGGATTCGTTGGCGGCACGCGCTTCGGCGTAATCCAGGATCGTGAGGTTGTTGCCCTTGGCGGCCCATGCTCCGAACGAGACGCTGCCCGGCGTGCTGGTGCCGGGATATAGCACCAACCCAAAAGCATTGGTCCGCGCCAGTGGCATCAGCGCGGCGGCGCCGGTCTTGTCGCAGCCGGAGATCACGATCATCGCATCGCCGTGATGGGCGTAGTGACCGATCTCGAAGCAATCGGCGACGACGTCGCGGGAGGCGAGGCTGTAGCCCGCCGTCGGCGTTCCCTGCGTCAGCGCATCCGAGACCGCCGGCGCGCCGACGATCAGCCCCTGCCCGCCACGCTCCGCCAGCAGTTCCACCAGCAGATCGCCGATGGTGCGCACGCGATTGTTGCAGCGATGGGCGTTGGTGTAGGCGCTGGCGATCGTCACCACCGCGCTGGTCTGCGCGGCGCGGTCCGGATCGAAACCGGCTGCGCGCAGTTCGACCCGCGCTCTCTTCCAGTAGGTGCTGCTATCCTTCGTCGTCATACGGTGCTCCAGGTCTTCTGATTGAATGCGCAGACGTCGCCGTCCGGCCTGATTGGCACTGGGAAATTCTAGCCGGCCTTACCGTCGTCGAAACTGACGATCACGGCGGCGTTCGCGATGATGATGGAGTCGCTTCCGCTCTCCGCAGGCACTTCCAGCCCGCCCTTGACCGCCGTCACGTTCACGGTGCCATACGGCAGTTCCTTGGCGACGGCCGCGGTGTCGACCCCGCTGGGGTCCGGCACCGCGACGGTAACCTCGACGAACATGTCGTTGGCGGTTTTGCCCAGCATGCGGAAGAACCCCAAGCTCGAGTGGCGGATGGCGTCGGAGACGGCGCGCCTGGCGGCCTTGGTGGCGTCGCGTCCGTGAACGTCGACGCCCATGCCCATTTCGGTAATACAGCGCACGCGTGCCATGGAGTTTCCTCTTGTCGTTGGCCTGGACTGTTATCCGGCAATATCCTCCTCTCTCCATCGTCGCTTGTGGCCGCCGCGTCAAGTCAGGGCCGGCCGGCGATCAGCTTCAGCCACGGCGCCGAGTGAAAGGCGCTCATCAACAGGTACATCAGGACCATGCCGCCAAGGTGCAATGAAGTACCCGTTGAACACAGCGCGTCCAGCGGACCACCGCCGAAATGCGTCAGCAACGCCATCACCGCGAAGGTCGGCGCCGCCGCGAACGACAGCCAGCCGGCTACGCCTGACGCCGCCGCGCCGGTGCAGGCTTCGCTCATGGCTTCGCGCCCGCCTCTTTCCGGAACGCGGCCTCGCCGGCGTCCGAAATCTCGACCCATCGCTGGTCCGGCGCGGCACCTTCGACGTAGCTGTCGTGCCAGTTCCACCACTTGTAGGTCTGTGTCTGCGGATAACCCTCCGGCGAATCCTCCCACACCTCCTGCCGGCCGAGCGGCGTGATGTCGAGGTAGTTCCAGGTGCCTCCCATCTGCTCGTCGCCGCGGTTGTTGATGAAGTAGCTGCGGAAGATCTTGCCGCCGTCGTGGATGAACACGTTGGTGCCGTGCCACTCGCCAACGCCGAAATCAGCGTCGAAGCTGTCGGTGACGGTGTACCAGGGGATCGTCTGCCAACCCATGCGCGCCTTCAGCCGCGCGATATCCGCCTGCTGTGCGCGCGAGACGAACGCGAGCGTGGTATCGCGCGCATTGAGATGGGCGACGTGGGCGACCTGGTCGGCTCCCAACGAGCAGCCACGGCAGGCGTGATCAGGCCAGCCGAACACGCCGGGCTCGTAGAATGCACGGTAGACGATCAACTGACGGCGGCCGTCGAACAGGTCGAGCAGGCTCGCCTTGCCGCCGGGTCCGTCGAACACGTACTCGTTCTCCACGGCCATCCACGGCATCCGCCGGCGCTCGGCGGCCAGCGCGTCACGGGCGCGCGTCATGGCCTTCTCCTTGACCAGCATCTGCTGGCGCGCGGCTTCCCAATCCTTGGCTGAAACGACGTTGGTCTTCATGGCTAACTCCTGTTTTGTGCGATGCTTGTTGTTTTCGACCTGCCGCCTCAGGCAGGCAGCCGCTGCTCGTACTCTTTGTGCAGCCGGCTCCAGCCTTCCCAGAACGATTCCGGCTCCTCACCGCTGGCGCGGGCAACCAGAACGTCGAGATGCATGTGCCAGCCGGCGCTGACCTTGAGCATGGTCGAGCGATCGGGCAGACGGCGATGGATCACGGTGAGCAGCACGCCCTTGCCCCTGGGCTCCAGCTCGAACGTGACGTCGCCGCTTCCGTTCCAGGCGATCGAAAGCTTGTGCATCGGTTCGAGCTCGGTGATCCGGCTCTGCATCCGGTTCTCTTCAGAAAAGCCTTCCGGCCGCTTGCTGGGCGGATCGTTGAGTTCGGAATTGCGCCAGACCAGTTCGACGGGCGCCCCAACCTTCATTTCCATCGCGCCCGCCGCCAGCCATTTGCGGCGCAGGTCGCTGTCGGTGAGATAGGCCCAGACGCGCTCGATCGGGCCCGGCAGCAACCGCTGGATCTTCAATGTCGTGGGTTCGATCAAGGCGCCATAGGCGTCGGGCTTTGTGCTTGCGTCCATCGTTCTCTCCTTCACTTCGCCTTCTCTGTCTTCGCCTCGTCCTCGGCGCGCAGCAGCGCTTCCAGCGCATCGAGATTTTCACCCCATAAGCGCTCGTAGCGCCGCAGCCACGCATCGGCCTCCGCCAGCCGCGCCGCCTCGAGGCGGCAGAGATGCGTGCGGCCGCGGATCGTACGCGTCACCAGTCCCGCATTCTCCAGCACCCGAACGTGTTTCGACGCGCCCGCGAAACTCATGCGGAACGGCGTCGCCAGTTCCCCGATCGTGCGTTCGCGCCGCGCCAGATGACCAAGCATCGCCCTCCGCGTTGGATCCGCGAGGGCATGAAAAACAGCGTCGAGATGGGACGATTGTTCAACCATTTGGTTTAGTATAGACGCGCAAAACGAATAGTCAACCGATTGGTTTAACGTCTTCGTGATCAAGCCTTCCGGGTGCGCGCTGCACCCGCGGTCTCGTGTGCCATATGCGCAAACAAATATGCACACGAGCATACAGGTTCAGCGGAAACAACTCCCGGCCTTCCCTGCGCAGTGGCTTTACGGTCGACGTTACTGACGCCGGAAGATCATGCCGCCGTGATGGAGGGTCTGCGCGTCGACGAACGTGCCATCAGCGGTGAAACCGGTGTCGTCCCAATAGTCGATGTGATTGCCCTTGATCTCATAGCGCCCCTGATAGGCACTGTTGCGTGTTCCGCGGGCTTCGTCGTAGCGACCGTTCGGAAGAAGCTCATGGCGAATGTGGCCGCCATCGGTCACCCACATGCCAACATAGGGATGCTGCGCCATTTTCTTCTCCATGGACTGCTGGTCGGGTTTGCCGCCTGCTGACACCTCGCTTGAAGCGACAGCCATCGATGGTCCGATGATATGAAGTGAAACCAGCAGCATGGCACAAACTGTGATTGGTCGAAGTTTCATCTTGTTCTGCTCCGGTGATCGGCTGACGTCCTACTGCTGAAGCGCGGGAATGCGCCGCAGGACATCGTCGTAAGGAACGAGGTCGAGGAAGGCCGTGACCTCCGTCGCCTTCCCGTCATGCATGCGGAAGATCCAGGCGTAGCTGTTGCTGTAACCCTCGCCGTCGCGGGCTACGCCGCTCCCTTCCCACTGCGCGATCACATGATCGCCATCCGCCCAGACCCGTACGGCAGTCGGGCGAACGAAAGTTGACAGTCTCGTCGCGAATGGCTGGACCGCCTGCTCCAGGAACGTCTCGCGACCCTGGAACTCGCCGGCGCTGGGACCCGATCCCTTGATCCTCCAGACGACGTTCTCGGCGAGCACGTCGTTGAAGAAGGACGTTCCGCCGGCGGCCCAGCGATGAAAGGCTTCGGTGACGATTTGCCTGTTGTTATCTTCCGTCGTGCTCGGCTGGCCGCAGGGGGCCGCCGTGGTCAGGCTGGACGCGGTGAACATTGCGGCGCACATGCACCATGCGACTGCGCGATTTGCCATGGCTCTCATAGTTATCTCCGTTTCCGCTCTACTTCACTTTCCTGGGCGATGAGCCGGCACGACTCTCGCCGATGCATTGGAGTTGACCTGCTTTCAGTCCCGCCGGCCGATGGTTGCGCCGCCGAAGATGAGTTGCTTGACCATGGGGCGCCCCATGAAGCGGCTGGGAAAGATCGGATCCGGCGCGCTCGCCTGATTGAGCCGGTCGACGTGCTCAGGCGAAAGTGCGACGCCGAGGGCGCCGAGATTGTCTTTCGCCTGGGCCAACGTGCGCGCCCCCATCACAGGCGACGTGATCGCGGGATTCGCGAGCGTCCAGGCGATCGCTACCTGGGATGGGGTCGCGCCGACCTCTTCGGCTACGGCGCGCACGACGTCAGCAACTTCGATAGACCGCTCATTGAGATGACCGGACGACGCGATGACACCCTTGCGCGTCGATGAGATGCCTGCGTCGCGCGAGTCCGCGACATCGGACCGGGCGTACTTGCCGGTCAGCACGCCACCGCCAAGCGGCGACCAGGGCAACACGCCCATGCCGAGCGCGGCAGCCATCGGAATGAGTTCATGCTCGACTGTGCGCTCGATCAGGCTGTACTCGATCTGGAGCGCCACGAAGGGGGACCAGCCGCGCATAACGGCTGACGTCTGCATCTGGGAGATACGCCAGGCCGGCGTATTGCAGATGCCGACGTAGTGGATTTTTCCCGAACGCACGAGATCATCGAGCCCGTGCATCACCTCATCGGGCTGCGTGGTCATGTCCCAGCCGTGCAGGTAGAACAGGTCGATGCGGTCAGTGTCGAGCTGCCGCAGACTCTGCTCAACCGAGCGCAGCATATTGAGCCGGTGGTTGCCACCCGAGTTCGGATTGCCCGGCTCGCGCGACATGGTGAATTTAGTCGCGAGTACGATACGGTCGCGCTTGTCCTTGATGAACTCGCCGACGAAGCGCTCGGAAGCGCCATCGGTGTAGTTTACGGCCGTATCGACGAAGTTGCCGCCGTGATCGACGTAGAGATCGAAAATCCGGCGCGCCTCACCCGCATCCGCGCCCCAGCCCCAGTCCTGGCCAAAGGTCATCGTGCCGAGCGCGATTGGGGATACCCGCAAGCCGGACCGGCCGAGCAGACGGTAATGATCGAGAGAGTTCATTGCCTGTGCCTCCACCTCATGTCGACAGCAGACGTAAGGCACGGCGACACGCAAAACAATTTGCCCAATCGTAACCAGCTTGGTAAGTTTTTCTAACCAATGACCGTGGACCTGAATCTCGTTTCCGTTTTTCTGGCGGTCGCAGAAGCGAAGAGCTTTCGCGGCGCTGCGGATCGGCTGGGCGTAACCCGGTCGGCGGTGAGCCAGGCCATTCGACGCATGGAAGACCGGATGGGCGTGGCCCTCGTCCAGCGGACGACGCGCAGCGTCAACCTCACGGAAGCCGGTGTGCAGTTGCACCGGCGTGTCGCACCAGCCGTCGCGGAAGTAGAACTCGCACTCGATACCGCGCAAGATCGCGACGCCAAGCCAAGCGGGCTGCTTCGGCTTGCAGTTTCCTCGATCGCCGAGCGATTCATCTGCGGACCGCTGCTTGCGAGTTTCACGCACGCTCATCCGGGCGTACAGATCGACATCACCGTGACTGACGAGGAATTCGACATCGTAGCTGAGGGCTATGATGCCGGCGTTCGCCTCGGCGAAGTCATTGCGCAGGACATGATTGCCGTACCGGTCTCGGACGACCAGCGCCAGATGGTCGTAGCCGCACCGTCCTACCTGGAGCGTTTCGGAGCGCCATCTCACCCAGCCGAGCTTTCGCAGCACTGCTGCATTGGCTGGCGACCGGCTCCGGAAGTGGCGCCGTATCGCTGGGAGTTCGAGGAGGATGGCCGCGAATTCGACGTCGCGGTAGACCCGCGGATCACGACGAACGACATGTGGGTGATGGTACGGACCGCCTGCGCCGGAGGCGGCCTGACGTTCGGCATGGAGGAGACTTTCAGGCCGTATATCGAGCGAGGCGAGTTGGTGCCGCTTCTGGAGCAGTACTGCCCGCCCTTTCGAGGCTTCTTCCTCTATTTCGCGGACCGCCGAAATCTTCCGCCCAAGCTGCGCGCCCTGATCGACCACGTGCGATATCGCCCTGCGTCAGGCCGTCGAAAGAGATAGTGTTTGACGCCCGCGGAGCTTCCGCATTCACCGGCACACGACAATAGACCATGACCATTCGCCCCATCGTCCGCTATCCCGACCCTCGGCTTGCCCTCCCGGCGCAGCCCGTGACCGTGTTCGACAGCGCGCTGCGCGAACTGGCTGACGACCTGCTCGAGACCATGCATGCCGCACCGGGGATCGGGATCACCGCGCCGCATATCGGCATCTCCCTGCGGGTCGTGGTGCTCGACCTCGACCCGGTCAATGGCGCGCGAAGCTACGTCAATCCGGAGATCATCTGGGCTTCGCCCGAGATGATCATGCATCAGGAAGGCAGCGTCTCGATGCCGGGGGTCAATGACGACATCGAGCGTCATGCCCGCGTCCGGATCGGATATCAGGACCTCGACGGCAACATGCAGACGGAAGAATCGCAGGGCCTGCGCGCGGTCTGCCACCAGCATGAGATCGACCAGCTCAACGGCCTGTTCTGGATCCAGCGGCTGTCCCGCCTCAAGCGCGAGCGGCTGATCAAAAGGTTTGAGAAGGTTTCGCGGCGGTGAGATCTAGTACGTCGTCATTCCGGGGCGTGCGAAGCACGAACCCGGAATCCATTGGGCTCCATGCTTTGTGGTGAGATGGATTCCGGGTTCGCGCCAAGCAAGAGGCGCACCCCGGAATGACGGGGAGAGATGTCCCGGAATGACGGAGAGAGTCACGCCGGCGCTGCCGCAGTCCGTGCCACCGGCACCGGGCGGAACGTCATCATGATCAGGAACGCGCCGAGGCCCATGATCCAGGAACCGATGTAGAGCCAAGCGTAGCCGGCAAAGGTGTCGTAGATCAGACCTCCGGCGAGCGGTCCCATCGCCATGCCGAGGCTGCCGGCCATCGCGGTGCCGCCGATCACGGTGCCCATCATCCGCAGCGGAAAGTTTTCGCGCGCCAGCACGGCGTAGAGCGGCATGGTGCCGGCATAGATGAAGCCGAACAGCGCCGCGACCGCGTAGAACGCGGCGAGATCGCGCACGAAGACATAACCGAGTGCGCCGAACGCCTGCGCCAGCAGGCCGAGAACCAGCACGCGCTTGGCGCCGAAGCGGTCGCCGAGCAGCCCGAAGGCGATGCGGCCACCCATCCCGGCGAGACCCTCGACGCTGTAGATCGTGACCGCGGCAATCAGCGGAATGCCGCAACTGACGGCGTAGCTCACGGTGTGGATGATCGGACCCGAATGCGTGGCGCAGCAGAAGAAGTTCGTCAGCAGCAGAATGATGAACTGCGGCGAGCGCAGCGCCTGCGCCAGCGACATCTCCGCCTGCCCTGCCTCCCCTGACGGGACCGACGGACCGCTCTCGAGCGCCGGCGCCCGGCGCACCAGCAGCGAAACCGGGATCATGATCGCGCCGACGACCAGCGCCACGATCTGCATCGAGGTGCGCCAGTCATGGTTCGAGACCAGCCAGGCCGCCAGCGGCGACATGGTCATCGGCGCCATGCCCATCCCGGCCGAAACCAGCGACACCGCAAGGCTGCGATGGGTGTCGAACCAGCCGGTGACGCACGCCATCATCGGCGCGAAGATTGCAGCCGTAGCGGCGCCGACCAGCAGCCCGAACATGAACTGGAAGGCGACCAGCGATGTCGCGAGGCTCGATAATCCCAGGCTTGCCGCCAGCACGACCGACCCTGACAGCACCACCGGCAGCGGCCCGAACCGGTCCGACAAGGTGCCCCAGATCATGCTGGTGCACGCCATCGCAAGGAAGCCTACGGTCATGGCGCTCGATATGCCGGTCACCGACCAGCCGGTGTCCCGCGCGATCGGTTGCAGGAACACCGGCAGCGAAAACATGCCGCCTATCGCGACACAGCCAAGCAGGCCGCCGGCTGCGACAATCACCCAGCGATATCTGGAATTCTCCATTTCCGATCTCCACCACCGTTTCTTTCTGGGTGGAAGACGAATGGCATCGGCCGGAACCGACAGCTTCATGGCCGCAACTAAATTTTTTTCTGGAGCGCGTTTCCGCACCCTCGTCCTCAAAGGCCCGGGCGCGCGCCGGTGGCGCAGGCCCGCTCGACGCAGCGGCTCGCGCGAAAAATGTTCGGCTCGGCGAACATCGGGCCTACGATCTGCAACCCGATCGGAAGCCCTTCGACAAACCCGCACGGCACCGAGGCTGCGGGCTGGCGGGTGAGATTGAACGGCCATGTCAGCGGCGTCCAGTCGTACCATTGGGGAAAACGCGTGCTGTCCGGCGTGTCGACGCCGGCAGCGAAGGCGGTGATGGGAACCGTCGGCGTCAGCAAGAGATCGTAATCCCGGTGAAACGCGTGCATCGTCTGGCTCAGCGCGCGCATCCCGGCATAGGCCGCCTGCAGTTCGATCGCGGAAATGTTTTGCGCCGATATCACCAGCCGGAGCAGGCCGGGATCGAGCGCCGCCAGTTGCGCGCCATCGAAATCGCGCACCAGCGCGGCATGCGATGCGCCCCAGATCACCTCCAGCGCCGGCCGCGCACCGGACAGGTCGAGCGCAACGCGCTGCACGTCGGCGCCAGCTTTCGCCAGCGCGTCGAGGGCCGGCTGCATGGCGGCCACGACGGCTGGGTCAGCTTTGGGAAAGCCGAGATCTGGCGACCATGCGATCCGCAGGCCCGCCACGCCACCGTCGAGGCCGTCGAGGTAATCGAGGTAATCGAGGCCGCGATAGGGAATGGCGAAGGAATCGCGGGCGTCCGGCCGGGTCAGCACGTTGAGCAGCAACGCGCTGTCGGCGACATCGCGCGACAGGCCGCCATAGACCGCGAGCGTGCCCATCGGCCCCGGAAAATTCGGCACCACGCCGTAGCTCGGCTTCAGGCCGAACACGCCGCTGAACGCCGCCGGAATGCGAATGGAGCCGCCGCCATCGCCGCCGGTCGCCAGCGGCACGACGCCTGCCGCCACCAGCGAGGCCGAGCCGCCGCTGGAGCCGCCTGGTGTGCGCGAGGTGTCCCAGGGATTGCGCGTGATGCCGGTCAGCGGGCCGTGGGTGATGCCCTTCCAGCCGAATTCGGGCGTGGTCGTCTTGCAGAAAAATACGGCGCCGGCCTCGCGCAGGCGCGCGACGCCGGGCGTATCCTCGGAACTTGGCGTTATGGGGGTTGCGTGAGAGCCGATGCGCGTCGGCCAGCCCGCGACATGCGCCGTATCCTTGATCGCAATGGGCACGCCGTCGAGCGGCCCGAGCGGCGTGCGGCTGCGCCAGCGTTCCGCCGACTCCGCGGCCATCCGCCGGCCCTGCGGTTCATCCAGCAGGCAGACGGCATTGAGAACCGGATTGACCGCGTGCAGACGTGCCAGCGTGGCGTCCAGCACATCGACCGGCGACAGCCTGCCATCAGCGAAGCGCCGCACCATCCCGCGGGCGGACAGCCAGTTCAAATCGTCAGACATGCGGGCAAATTACCTTAAGCTCTCTTCCCGGTACGTTTGGTGATGGGTGCCTTACGCCGCTCGCGCTTGCCTCGCGCGATCTCTGTCGCCAGCGATTCCAGCTTCGGCTCCCAGAAATTCCTGAACCTTCCGATCCAAGCATCGACCGCTTGAAGCCCCGCGGCATCCACCGAATAAAGCCGTCGTTGCGCGTCGGGGCGGACCCTTGCAAAGCCGCTTTCACGCAGCACCTTGAGATGCTGCGAGACCGCGGCCTGCGTGATGCCGAACTCGGCGCCGATCGCCTCCACTACCTCGCCGGACGCCATTTCCCCCGGACCCAGCAGTTCGAGGATGCGGCGGCGGACGGGATCGGCAAGGACTTCGAAGGCGTGCATCAGCTTCCTGTGCCGGGATGTGCCATGTCGGGCGGGATCTCGCCGCGAAAGAACGCGATTGTCCGGTCCGAGCGCTCTTTCGCGGAGGCCGGATCGACGCCGCTTGCGACATGTGCCGCGCGCCAGAATTCACCGCTCTCACCCATGAACGCCTTGCCCTCCGGAGAGCCCATCCATGCCTCGGCCGTTTCGTGGTCGACGGACGCCCCCGTCGCAAGATAGCGCTCGAGTCCCGCGATGGCGAGATCCCAACCGATGCCCACCGCGCCCGGACCGAACTGGTCCCAGTGATCCTCCATGATCGCGGTGTGCTCCAGCGTCAAGCGCGCCTTGTCGCGTTCTGCCGCCAGCTTGACATCGATCCAGTTCGTCGCGCCGCCGAATTCCCACGTCGCGGCAAAGTGGCTGGGCGGCGCACATGCCGTGATGGTCCCACCCGCATTGCCCTTGAGCTGGTACTTTCCGCCCAGTTCGAGATCGCCCTCGACCGCCAGGAACCAGCGCGGGATGCGCTCCCTGCTGGTCAGTGCGTCCCAGAGATCATCGACGCTGGTGTCGTAAAGCCGTGTCAGCGTCACCGCGCTCGCCGGCTTCCCGTCCTTCTCGAAATTGCGCACCGCGCGCGTGACAAGCCCCAACACCCTGGTGACGTCGATATCCATTTCCGAACCTCCCTGCATTTTCCAGCTAAGGAATATCGGCACATACTTATATAAGTCAACACTTATAGCAAGACTCAACCGACGGTCCCTCACCCGCAGCTTGACATCGACGCTCGGCCAGCCCTCGCTGTTCGCCGTGGGAAACAGAGCCGAGTCACCAAAGTGCCTCGTCGAGCAGGCCGTGAACGCCGTGCTAGATCAGGCGTTCGACGACGCGGAGGCGCTGCTGATGTCGCGACTTGGCAACGTGACGCTTGCGATGCTGAACGCCGACTTCCAGAAGCGCCTCGGTGACCGGCGCAACCGACATCGCCTGGAGACCGCCCATGCTTCGTGATGCCGCAGCCCGGCCATGGTATGCCGAAGGGCCGCCGCGCTTCGTGCCCGGCTATGCGGACCTGCATCGCATGACCCGCATCCTGCTTGCTGAATGGACCGCGCCGGACGCGCAAGTGCTCGTGCTGGGCGCCGGTGGCGGGCTGGAGTTGAAGGCATTGGCGGAGGCCGAGCCGCACTGGCGCTTCGTCGGCGTCGATCCCGCCGCAGCAATGCTGGAACTGGCCGAGCGGACGCTGGGTCCATCAAGTGCGCGCGTACAACTACAGCAGGGCTATATCGACGATGCGCCCGACGGACCGTTCGATGCCGCCACTTGCCTGCTGACGCTGCATTTCCTCGATGCCGACGAGCGACGGCGAACGGCCCGGGAAATCCACCGCCGCCTCAAACCCGGCGCGCCCTTCGTCGCCGCCCATTCCAGCTTCCCGCAAGCGGACAGCGACCGCGGGCGATGGCTATCGCGCTACGCTGCCTATGCGATCGCATCCGGCGCCGATCCGGAGAAAGCCAACACCGCGCGCGCCGCTGTCGACGCCAATTTGAGCCTGCTCACCCCGGAACAGGACGCGCGCATCCTGAGCGAGGCCGGCTTTCGAGACGTCGAGATGTTCTACGCCGCGTTTACCTGGCGCGGCTGGATCGGCTACGCCTGAAACACGATCGGCTCACTTCCGTGGCAAAGCGGCAAATGGGTCGAGAACGGCGACGCCCAAAGGTTCAAAATGTCTGGTGTTGCGTGAGAGGACCGTCAGCCCGTGACGCTGTGCCGTCGCGCCGATTACGATATCGGCGAAACCCGGAGCCTGCCCCCTCGCCCGGTCCGAAATCGCGCCGGCGATCCGCGCTACCGGCGCGTCAAAGACGAGAACTCGGTCCCCGTAGAGGTGCAGGACGGTCTCCAGCCACGACGCCAGGTGCGAGCTTTTGCGCCGTGCCCCCTCGCGCCGCAATTTGGCGATGCCGTCCTCTATTTCCGCTACCGTTACAACGGACAGGAACAGCGAGCTGGAATGCGCGTCCATCCATCGCACAAGTTCTGCTGGTACGGGCCGAGTTGGAACTGCGGCGGAAATAACGTTGGTGTCGATGAGGTACACCGGTGGGTCAGAAGTTGGCTTTCCGCAGTCCCGACCGGTTACGCCGGGGCAGATCATCCGCGGCCACCGGCGCCGCCATCAACAAACGACCGAAACTCGGAACATGGGATAGCCGTTCCCACTCGTCGTAACTCACGACCACTGCCTGCCGCTTGCCATGCCGGGTAATCACCGCAGGCTTTCCCTGCATCGCCTCGTCAATCACGGCAGAGAGACTTGCCTTGGCATCACGGAGCTGGATTTCTTTCATGGCAGCATTCCTGATATGACCACTGTAGTCATATATAACGCGTTATCAGGCGGAAGCAATGGCGAGCTTGCATCGAGCATGCTTCCCGAGCGTCCAGCCCCATTGACTTAGCCTCACCTGAGGCATAGATTTGCCTCAACTAATCCGAGGCTTCCATGACCTACCAGGCCGCGACCGCCGCCGAACTGCTCGGCGTCAAACCGAAGAAAAGCGAGACGACGCTGACGCTGGCCTATTCCGTCGAGAAGGGCCTGCCGGTCTCGGCGCTGGACAAATTCGCCGGGCGCGTCAGCCCGAACGACGTCCGCCGCTTCACCTATCGGGTGGTGCCCAAGCCAACGCTCGAACGGCGGCGGAAGCAGAAGCAGCTTCTGTCCAGCGAAGAAAGCGACCGGCTCGCGCGCGTCGCCAAGGTGTTCGCCTTTGGCATCGACGTCTTCCGTGACGAAGCCAAGGTACGGGCCTTTCTTGAGCGGCCGCACCCGATGCTGGACGACAAGGCGCCGCTCGAACTGGCGCTGGCGACCGGCCCCGGCGCCGATGCGGTGATCAACCTGATGGGCCGCGCGGCGTATAGCGGCGGCGTATGAGCGTTCAGAAGACCGACCGCGTCCTGAAATGCTATCGCATCGGGGACCCGGACGGCGCCTTTCCGATCTACGACGCCGAAGGCGCCCGCCTCTATCCGGGGCGCTGGAACACGCATACGAGCCCGCTCATCTACACTTCCGAGCACTATTCCACCGCGCTCCTGGAAAAGCTGGTGCACGCCAATCTGGTGATGCCCGCCAATCAGCACTTCATCGAAATCACGATCCCGAACGGCGTCGCTTACGAGATCTTCCAGACCGCCGCTCATCCGGGCTGGGATTCCCGCAACGAAACCATCTGCAAGACGTATGGGCAGGAATGGTACGAGGAGAAGCGTTCGGCGCTCCTGATCGTCCCCTCGATCCCGGCGCGGCCGGAGCGCAGTTTCCTGATCAACCCGGCTCACCCCGACGCCAGGGGCGTTACGCACACGCTGCCTGAGCCGGTGTGGTGGGATGAGAGGCTCTACGGACGATAGTCAATACGTTACCGGTATCCCTGAAATGAACCCTCGGCCAAATCAGGCGGGCGCGATCAATGCTTCCGCCCGGCACGCTCAATCTTCAAACAACGCTCGCACGTCCTCTTCCGTGAGAGTTGAAGCGATCTGTCCGTCGCGATCGAACAGGCTGTCGGCCAGGGCTCGCTTCCGTTCCTTGAGCCCCTCCATTTTCTCCTCAACCGTGCCGGCGGCCACGAGCCGATAGACGAAAACCGCCTTGTCCTGCCCGATGCGGTGGGCGCGATCGATCGCCTGTTCCTCGACGGCGGGATTCCACCAAGGGTCGAAGATGATGACCGTATCCGCAGCGGTCAAATTGAGGCCGACGCCGCCAGCCTTCAGGCTGACCAGGAAGACGTCGTTCGTCCCGTTCTGAAAGCCGTCGATCGCGCGCTTGCGGTCCTTGGTGTCTCCGGTCAGCACACCATAGCGAACGGCTTCCGCGTCCAGGCGCTTTCGAACCAGATCGAGCATCGAGGTGAACTGCGAGAAGACGATGATCTTCCGTCCCTCGCTCAGCAACTCCAGCACCATTTCCATCAAGCGGTCGAGTTTCGCCGACGGCCGCTCGACGCCGTCGTCGAGTTTCAGCAGCGCAGGATCGCAACAGACCTGCCGCATTCTGAGCAGCGCTTCGAGCACGACGATGTGACTTTTGGCCAGGCCGCGCTGCTGGATCGCCTTGCGAACCTTGTCCGACATCGACAGCCGAATGGCGTCGTAGAGATCGCGCTGCTTGCCCTCCAGGACGATCCGCTCGACGATTTCGCTCTTGGCAGGCAGTTCCGCCGCGACCTCCGCCTTGGTCCGGCGCAGCAGAAACGGCCTGACCCGCCGGGCGAGCGTGGCGGCACGGACCTTGTCGGCGCGCTTCTCGATCGGCGTCCGCCACTGACGGACAAAACCGGCCTTGTCGCCGAGATAGCCGGGGTTGGCAAAACTCATGATGGACCAGAGTTCTCCGAGATGATTTTCCATCGGCGTACCCGTCAGGCAGAAGCGATGCCGCGCCTTGACGTCGCGCAGCCAGCGGGTGGTGGCGGCATCGGGATTCTTGATCGTTTGCGCTTCGTCCAGCACCGCCATATGCCAATCGCGCGACAACAGCACCTCGCGGTCGCGCGCGATCAAGGGATAGGTGGTCAGCACGACGTCATGCTCGGGAATCGCCGCAAAGCTCTGCTTGCGATCGGGACCATGCAGCACCAGGACTTTCAGATCCGGCGCGAACTTCTGCGCTTCGTTGAACCAGTTAGTCATCAGGCTGGTCGGCGCGACGATCAATACCGGTTGGGAAATATGTCCCCGCGCCTTTTCCAGTGAGAGAAAGGCCAGTATCTGAACGGTCTTGCCGAGCCCCATATCGTCGGCCAACACGCCGCCCAGGTCGCTTTCGCGGAGCAGATCCAGCCAGGCGACGCCTTGCATCTGATAGCGCCGAAGCTCGGTGCGAAAGCTCTCCGGCAGACGCGGATCGCTCAATCCATGGGTATGAAGCAGACCGGCGAGGCGACGGAGATTGTCGAGGCCGCGGAATACGAATTTGTCGTTTTCGACCCCGAGCAGCGGCACGACGTCCGCACGCGACAGCTTCAGCCTTCCCGAACCATCCGAGGAAATCCCGCTCAGCCGCAGACCATGCAGCGCCAACACCAGTGGTAGGAATCGATCGGCAGCCAATGAAACATGGCGACCGTCGGCAAGCGGCAGGTAGAAATAATCGCCGTTTTCGGCAAGCTTCTTGATCAGGTCGGGAGTGAAGTCCGGTGCCGAGACCAGCGCGGCCAGCATCGGCGCAAGATCGCGCCGCTCCCCGTCGATTTCGATTCCGAGAGCCAGTTCGAACCAGTCGATGCCGCTGGATTCGAACGCCGCATCGAAGTCGCCCGATGGCGCCAGCCGATGGGGGAAGTCGTCGCCGACCTGGATCTCGAAACCCTGCGCCCGCAGCTCAGCCGCCTCCAGGTTGAGAAAGTCGAACCAGTCGTAGGCATCGCCGAGCGTCAGATCGCGGGCATGGCCGGAGTCAAGAAATGGAAACTTCGACGCCGCGGCGACGAAACCCAGATCGGTCAGGCGCTTGCGCGCCTCCTTCTCCTTCGGCTGGCGACGCTTGATCGCGTAGACCCGTCCGGCGTGGAATGCTTCCAGCCGGCTTCCCCGTTCCGATGGATCGATTTCGATCGGGCCATAGCGAAAGCCGAGATTGGCGACCGCGACCGGGCCGCTGTTTGCACGATAGTAGAAGGAACTCTCTCTCATTCGGCCCAGCCGCAGGCGCAATATCGGGACGGGCTGCTCGTCGATCTGCACTGCAGCCGCCGGCGCTGCCGGCAGCAGGCCGTGATGACGTTCCGGCAGGCGCTGGCCAAGACGACGAGATACCTCCATGAGATGGTCGCGCGGAATCTCCGGTGCCGACAGGAGCTGGCGGGCAAGCTTCGGCGGCAGGCTCAGTTCCACCGGTCCGATCGTGCCGGCGGACTCGTCGACATAGACCGGCGGCTCGGCATTGAGCGCAATCGTTCCCGGCACGAGCAGGCAAGGAACGACGCCACGCTTGCTGGCCTGGCGCCACTCGATCCGCCCCTCACGCGTGTTTCCCCACCGCAGCGGCGGTCGTTTGTGGTCGAGCCAGTAGGCGCGGCCGGTCGTGACGATCCGCTGCAACAGCTCGGCCGAAAGCGGCCGGGCGCTGAAATAACTCCCTCTGGACGCCGCCGAAAGTTGACTCACAATCTCGATGTCGGTGTCGCGAAAATATTTCGGTGCGCGCTCGGACGAAAAATCGGCCGCGTGGGGTTGCGCGTAATTGCCGCCGAACACGCCGCCTTTCAGCACCCTCACCGACAGCAGCGATACCGCCAGAACCGGCGTCTTTACACCCTCTCCGGAGGCATGCAGTCGATAGAGCAGCCGTTGGTTCAGTTCGGCTGGATAATCGTCGCCGTGCACCGCGTTGCCGACGTTCTCAAGCCAGTTGACGACTTCGTAGCCCAGAACAGGCGGCAGGGCCGCCGCACTTTGTTCGGCCGCCATCGCCTTGGGGACCGATAGCGGCTTCCCGCTAGTGGCCTCGAGCAGGGTTGCAGCCACATGCTTGCAGTTGAAGTTCATCGGACAGCTGCATTCACCGTCCAGGTCGGAGAGCCGATCGCCGGTGAACTCGAGCTGGATATCGACGCGGTATTCTTTCGATCCGCTTCCCCTCACTTTGGCGCGAAGATGCGTCAGGTCTTCGCTGACTTCCAGTTCCTTGACCCGTCCTTGCGCCTGATAGACGTGGGCCTTCTCGAAAGCCGAACGGCTGAAAAAGCTGTACAGGTCTTTGCGCTTCAATACATTCGAGAGCACGTGATGGAGTTCCACGGCGCGTGGCGATGCGTTACATCGGAAGACGAGGCAGGGCCGCCACCCCTGCTCTCATCCGATGGTACTTTGACCATATAGCGCCTTGCAGTTCCAAGATTTTCCCTGACGACGGCAACGACGTAGTTGACTTTCCCAAAGAAAGATTCCTCCTCATTTTGCTCGCCGGAGCATGCGAGGATCATGCAGGGACAGCGGTCCCGGGTGTCGCGGAGCCTGTCATCGGGCGCGCATTCGCGCGACCCGTTGGCTCACCCGGGCTACGTGCTGGAGATGGTGCACGCCGTGACCGGTATCGGATCGCCGCCCCCCGATCTTTCGGCCTCCCGGGCGCCTGCAAAAAAATTCGGTGGTGGTGTCGGGACGCCGGCTGCTCGAACGTCCTTTGCAGGAACCAGCCGTCATCGCCCTGTGCGGCCAATCATGGAGAGCTCCGATGAGCAAGAACACGATCTGCCTTTGGTACAATCACGACGCCGAAGAAGCCGCGCAGTTTTACGCAAAGACGTTTCCGAACAGCAGTGTCGACGCTGTTCACAAAGCACCATCCGACTTTCCCGGCGGCAAGGCCGGCCAGGTGCTGACGGTGCTGTTCACCGTGTGCGGCGTGCCGTGCATCGGCCTCAACGGCGGTGACATGTTCAAGCACAGCGAAGCCTTCTCGTTTCAGATCGCAACCGACGACCAGGCCGAAACCGACCGTTACTGGAATGCGATCGTCGGCAATGGCGGCACGGAGAGCGCCTGCGGCTGGTGCAAGGACAAATGGGGCCTTTCGTGGCAGATCACCCCGCGCGTGCTGACCGACGCCATGGCCAAGGGCGGCGACGTCGCCAGGCGCGCGTTCGCGGCAATGATGCCGATGGGGAAGATCGACATCGCAAAGATTGAGGCCGCAGTGCGGGGATGAGGCGAAGCGGCGTTAGCCGCCCGCCATCAAATCCTTCGCCAGCGCCATGTAGGCCGGCAGCGTCACGGGATCATTCGCTGCGTTGCCGGCGGCCGGGTGCGAGGCATAGCGGGCGATCACCATCTCGGCCTTCGGATCGATGTAGATGCCCTGCCCGTGAACGCCGCGCGCCATGTAGGCGCCGTGCGCATTGTGCGTAATCCACCATTGATTGCGGTATGACGCGCCGGGCAATGTGGTGTAGCCGGCCGGCCTGAACTTTGCGGGATCGCCGCCGCGGGCGACGTCTTCGACCACGGAAGGCGGCACGATCTGGCGGCCGTTGAAGCGGCCGTGGTTGCGGATGGTCTCGCCGAAGCGGGCGAGATCGCGCAGCGTCGTCGAAAGCCCGCCGCCGCCGCTTTCGGTACCGATGCGGTCGACGTGATAGTGCGCGTCCTCCTCCGCCCCCATCGGGATCCAGATGCGCTCGGATAGCAGATCGGACAGCGTCATGCCGCTCGCCCGCCTGATGATCCAGGCCAGCACGTCGGAATTGACGGTCTTGTAGGCAAAGGCCTTGCCATGCTCGCCCTGCTTCTTCTGCGTGCACAGGAAATCGAAAATGTTGGTCGCGCCCTCATAGCCCGGCTCGATCGGCGCCATGCCGTTCGCGCGCCGCAGCCCGAACACGCCGGAATTTTTGTCGGTATAGACCTCGGTGTATTCGAGGCCCGTGGTCATATCCATCGCCTCGTGCACGCGCGCATCACCGAACGCGCTGGTCTTCAGCTCGGGAACGTAGTCGGTGACCGGCGCCTGCGGATCGATCCTGCCCTCCGCCACCAGAATGCCGGCGAGCGTGCCGGTGAACGATTTCGTCACCGACATCGCGATGTGCGGCTTGTGCGGCTTCAGCGCGCCGAAATAGCGCTCGTAGATCAACTTGCCCCGGTGCAGCACGGCGATGCCGTCGGCATAGGTCTCCCCGAGCATGCGCTCGAATGTCATCGGCCGCCCGTCCATGGTGACCGAAGCGGACGCGCCGATATCATGCTCCTCGCGCGGCAGCACCGACGCAGGCCCTGCCCCGCGCCAGACATTCACGGTCGGCACGAGCTGGCGGATATTGCTCCAGGCCCAGCGCAGTTCGGGAAAGCTGCGGAAGGAGCCGTTATGGAAGGTGATGAGTTTGTCCGGCGGCGGCGGGAAGCCCTGCATCCAGCCGAGGGTTTCGGGATCGGTCTCGGCGGCGGTCGGGGTGGACTGGCTGGCGGCGGTCGCGGCGGACATCGAGGCGGGCTCCGGAGGGACGAAGCGTGTTTCGTAACATGGCATCCGAAGGCGCACATCCCGCGTTTCGGCCGGGGCGCTATTCCCTGACGTCGCGAACGCCATCGGGCCTCCTCCGATTCAACTGGCGCGGCATACGGACCGGCGATCTCGCGACGTCATCCGCCTGAGCTTTACATCCCGCTTTGCCCTCGCAAGGACAGATAGGCGCAGGGAATGCCGGGGTGCTGCTGCAGTCCAATGCTGGACTGCAACGTCACGGCAGTTCCTGCTTGATCCTCGACTCAGGCCAGCTTTTTCAGGGCGGCGACCAGCTCTTTCGCCAGCGGTCCCGCCGAGGCGGGATTCTGGCCGGTGATGAGGCGCCCGTCGACAATGACGTGCGGTTGCCAGTTGGCTACAGACGCGTACTCGGCGCCCTCCGCCACTAACGCGTCCTCAAGTTCGTAGGGCACGTCATCGCGTGCGTAGTCGTACTCCTCCTTCTTTGAGAACGACGTGAGCTTCTTGCCGTGCACGAACGGCGTGCCGTCACCAAGGTCCACGCCGAGCAACGCGCACGGACCGTGACAAACAGCGGTCACGAGCTTGCCCGTGCTCCATGCGCGCACGACGGCCTTCTGGACATCCGCATTGCGCTGAATGTCGACCATCGGCCCGAGGCCGCCGGGCACCAGTATGGCGTCGTAGTCCGCGGCGTCCACTTCGGACAATTTGCGGCTGCGATTCAGCCGACGAAAGGCCTTGCTTTCGAGAAACTCCTTCTGGGCAGGATCCTTCTCGTCGTACGCGTCGTACGGCGTCCATCCGCCAGCGGGTGACGCGAACTCTACCGCGATCCCCGCCTTGTCGAGCACATCGAAGGGATGCGCGACCTCGGCGAAAAAGACGCCCGTCTTGCGATTTTGCGGGCCGATCACGGCTGCGTTGGTCACGATGAATAGAACGTGTTGGGTCATGGCCTCACCTCTGCTGAATGATGATGCGTCCAGGGACTTGGGTTCCTATGGACAAGTTGGGCAAGGTCAGTGTTACCCTGCCGGTTGTCCGACTAAATGAAATCCTTTGCTCAGGTGCGCGTCTCTGGAAAAATCTCCTCGTGCACCGGCCGAATAATCTCGTCATGTCGCTGACCAAATCAATCTGCGCCACCGGCCAAGAACTCATCGAAGTACGTTGCGCTGTCCCGAGCGACGTTCGTGAGTGTCATTGGCACGAAGTAGACGGCCAGTCCATCGATGACCTTTGCGACATAGTGCAGCGTGGCTCGGTGTGGCTCAACGCGAGGAGCGACGTTACTTTATTTCTGGTCGCGTCACATTTTTGTCGCCGCGTTTGACTCTCCAATCGGTGGGGTGGCGGACCCTACATATTTGAAGAAATATAACGAGGCGAATTGCATTACCGACGCTACTTCCACGATAGTGACCGGCGGGGTCGAATCCCTGCCCCGCCCATTTGCGCGCCAGCCGACGATACCGACCGCGTCGATCCATGCATGGACGGCCTTCTTGTTGAGAGGGGGTACGAGGTTCGATGCGCAATTTTCGCAACGCAAGGCTCGACAACCTCAGCACCCCCGCTCAGAGGATCACGCCGACTTACGGGGGACAGGCGTGTTGAGCAGCTGCTGCTCCCACAGGTACGCAATGCCGCTGCCGCCGGCATGCTGCATGATCACTTCCGTCAGCGCGACAGCCTGATCGGTCCGAGCCCAGTCGCGCTGCCATTCGGCCGCTACCGCCAGCCAGGTCATCATGTTCGCGCCCGCCGCGATCATGCGCTGGATGGCGACTTGGTGGGCCTCGACCGAAACGGCGCCTGAGGCATCGGTAACGACCGTCACATCCCAGCCTTCGCCGAGGGCCTGGATCGCCGGCATCGCAACACAGATCTCGGTCCACAGGCCCGCGATGATCAGCTGCTTGCGGCTCGTCGCCTTGACTGCGTCCACCACCCTCCGGTCCTCCCAGGTGTTGATGAACGTTCGGTCGATCACTTCCTGGCCAGGGAAAACGTCTGTGATCTGAGGGAACAGGAGACCGCCCCGTTCGGCGAGCACGGTGGTCAGGATGGTCGGGACGCCGAAGGCCTTGGCCGCCTTTGCCAGGCCCGTCGTGTTGTTGATCACCATCTGCGGTTCGTGGCTGTTCACGTTCGCAAGTTGATAAGCTTGGTGGTCGATCAGAACGAGTACCGAGTCTTCGGGACGAAGAAGCGAAGCAAGGCCGTTACGAAAAGTCATTACTATATCCTTTGCTGCCGTCGTGAGCGGCATGGGGTTTTCCGGAAGACACGCGCCGGCGGCGACGTTGCCTAACGGGCATTTGCCGTTCCCAGACGCGATGCGGTAGCGTCGTTTCACGGCAAGCTGTGTCGCGAAATGGGGAACGCCAAATTGGATATCGAAGAGCTAAAGACGTTCGTCGAAGTTGCCGATGCGGGAGGGATTTCACCTGCGGCGCTTCGGCTCGGGGTGTCCAAGTCGATCGTCAGCCGTCGGCTCCTGCGGCTGGAGGCGGAACTCGGCGTCCAGCTTGTTGCCCGAACCACCCGCGGGGCCGCGCTCACGGAAGCCGGGGCCACTTTCCGGGACTATGCCGCCAAAGTCTGCGCCGAGATTGACGTGGCTAGGGAAACGATCCTGCCCGCCGGTGAGATTCGCGGCCGCTTGCGCGTCGCTGCGCCGCTATCTTTCGGCCCGACCCACTTCGCTCCCGTGCTCGCGGACATGGCGCGACGCCACCCTCAGCTCCATATCCAAACCTGCTACAGTGATCGCTTCGTCGACCTGATCACGGAGGGTTATGATTGTGCGATACGGGTGGGCTATCTCCAGGATTCCAATTTGATCGCGAGACGCGTCGGCCCGATCCATGGGAAGCTCGTCGCGAGTCCAGACTATATCGAGGCGCATGGGTCGCCTGAGACGCCGGAGGAACTCGTGGCGCATCAGGCCCTCATGCAGGGCACCGAAGCCTGGCAACTGATGGATGGCGACAAGGTCATCATGGTTCGTCCGCAGGGGCGCTTCAAGGCCGACAACGGGACGGCTCTCGTCGCCGCCGCGACAGCAGGACTCGGAATCGCCTATCTCCCGGATTGCCTCACCCACGAGTATCTTGCTTCCGGAGCGCTCGTGCCGATCATGACACGGCATCCGCCGCCCCCCGCGGGCGCATATGTGGTCCGCCCGCCGGGTCAGCATCCCGCACGGAAGATCCGCGTCCTCACCGAAATCCTGATCGAGTATTTCGAGGAATCTCCGCACTTTGCGAGAGCGATCCCTGTCTGAGTAGCACCGGCCAAGGCACAGAGAGCCAGCATGCAGGTCGCAGGTTGGGAACAGCCTTGCGGTTCGGCGTGGCGTGCAAGTCCCGGCGCGACGAGCCATTGAAGCGCCTGCGCGCGTTTCGCGGCCGTCTCCCTGCCGATAGTTCGACAGGGACGAGGCGAATGCCTGTTAGCTTCGATACCAAGAAAGATAAGTGCACTGTCAACGTAACGCTTGACCTTCGTGAACATTGGATATACATTTTCCTCGATGTATATCTATGGAGAAATTGAGCATGCAGGTCGCAAAATGGGGGAACAGCCTCGCGGTACGCCTTCCCGCCGTCGTGGTCGAAGCGCTCGGGCTGAAGGAAGGCGACGAGATCGAAATCCACGTCGCTGACGGGCGACAGTTCGGCGTCGCGCGCAAGCCCGGCCGCGCCGAGCTATTGAAACGGCTGCGCGCATTCCGCGGCCGTCTCCCCGCCGATTTCAAGTTCGACAGAGACGAGGCGAATGCCCGTTAGTTTTTTCGATACCAACGTCCTCGTCTACCTCGCGTCCGGCGACGCCTCGAAGGCCGATCGGGCGGAAGCGATCATTGCCGGCGGCGGCTCAATCAGCGTGCAGGTTCTGAACGAACTTGCCAACGTGGCGCGCCGGAAAATGCAGATGACATGGGACGAGACCCATGCATTGCTGGCCACGTTGCGCGGCCTGCTGACGGTTCATCCCGTCACCGTCGAGACCCACGAAGCCGGGCTCCGCATCGCCGAACGATACGGCCTTTCACTTTATGACTCGATGATTGCCGCCTCCGCACTGGACGCCGGTTGCGACACGCTTTGGTCGGAGGACATGCAGCATGGCATGAAGCTCAACGAGGGCTTGCGCATCGCCAATCCGTTTCGTGGTACGTAGCGGATGGCCGCACACGTTGTAGCCTACCCTCGCCACACGATGGGCGGTGGATTACGCCCCTGACTAATCCACCCTAGGCGTTATTGCTTGAAGCAATGCTCTCGGTGCCATTTTAGGAAATGCGGATGTGGCCGGTCGGATATTCGAGAAGGCGCAAACGCATGACCGGACTTGTTGATGATTGCCCGAATCTCCTGCGGATTATTCGTCTGCCGTGAGATCAATATCTCCAGATCGTCGGCCAAGCCAATGAGACCACGATCAAACATCCAATGCGCGGTGCCGGAAAGAGCGATCCCATTGCTGACAATATCCGGCCCACTTGCTTCCACGGGCCGAATATGTGCCGCCGCGACTTCCGCCCGACCCCTCCCGTTGATGAGCTTGAGTCCGGTAATCGCGCAACGCTCGTCGTAGGCGCGCAGCACAACGCGACGAAAGACCCGATCGCGTAAAATTCTCGACACGGTGACGCTAATGCGGTCGCGCTGTTGATCAAAGCTAAAGGGTGCTTGTTCCTCATTAAAGCCCGGCGGCGGCATTTCATTGTCGAATCGAGGTAACAATGGGGACCTTTCCTCAAATCCGAGTTCGGCTATCCTTTTGAAATCTTCGGGAGAGACTGGACGGACTGCTGATTGAGCGCGTCCTGAAATCCGCCCCTGTTCGTTTAGAACACCCTGTTCAATTGGTCCCGTCGCGCCGTTGAAAGGGACAGGATTAGCAAAATCAAGATAGCTTCCCGGCTCAATCAACGCGAGATACATCGCTGGAGCGCCTGGATCCGGAATAACTTGTCGAACCTTTGCAATTGCAAAGTAACCGCGCGTGTCGGCGACCTTGCTTGGTTCGTAATAAATTATCCAGTCGCCGACGCATGCTTCAACGCGACCCAGATACTGACGCGGGAATTGATATTGTTCGGCCGGGCTATCCTCGTAGATCGAATCTGAGCGATGGACGAAGACCCCAAAACCCATGGTTTTCTCAGGCTTTTCCGACGATTAGTCCGGTAATTCTCGCCCCTACTCCCACTCGATCGTCCCCGGCGGCTTGCTCGTCACGTCGTACACCACCCTATTCACCCCCTTCACCTCGTTGATGATGCGCGTGGCGGTTTCGCCGAGGAATTTCATGTCGAAGGCGTAGAAGTCGGCGGTCATGCCGTCGGTTGACGTGACGGCGCGCAGGCCCACGACGTATTCGTAAGTTCGGCCGTCGCCCATCACGCCCACCGTCTTCACCGGCAGCAGCACGGCAAAGGCCTGCCAGATCTCATCGTAGAGGCCGTGCTTCCTGATCTGCTCGATATAGACGGCATCCGCGTTGCGGAGGATGTCGAGCTTTTCCTTCGTGATGTCGCCGGGGCAGCGGATGGCGAGGCCGGGGCCCGGGAACGGGTGGCGGCCGACGAAGATTTCGGGGAGGCCGAGTTCGCGGCCGAGCACGCGGACCTCGTCCTTGAACAGTTCGCGTAAGGGTTCGACCAGCTTCATGTTCATGCGCTCGGGGAGACCGCCGACATTGTGGTGCGACTTGATCGTCACCGAAGGCCCGCCGGTGAAGGAGACGCTCTCGATCACGTCGGGATAGAGCGTGCCCTGGGCGAGGAAGTCCGCGCCGCCGAGTTTTTTCGCTTCCGCGTCGAACACGTCGATGAACAGGCGGCCGATCGTCTTGCGTTTTATTTCGGGGTCGGTGACGCCTGCGAGCTCACCGAGAAATTGCTTCGACGCGTCAACATGCACCAGCGGAATGTTGTAGTGATGGCGGAACAGGTCGACGACGGTCTTTGCTTCGTCGAGTCGCAGCATGCCGTGATCGACGAAGACGCAGGTGAGCTGGTCGCCGATCGCCTCGTGGATCAGCACCGCGGCCACGGCAGAGTCCACACCGCCTGACAGGCCGCAGATCACCCTGCCCTTGCCGACCTGGGCGCGGATCTTCTCGATCGCCTCTTCACGAAACGCGCGCATGGTCCAGTCGCCGGTGAGGCCTGCGACCTTGCGGACGAAATTGCGGATCAGTTTGGCGCCGTCGGGCGTGTGCACCACTTCGGGGTGGAACATCAGGCCGT
>PNLC01000015.1 GCA_013822885.1 Bradyrhizobium sp. | reverse complement strand
ATGCAGACGATAAATCTCGATCCGCTCTTCAAGGCTGAGCTGGCAATAACATTGTCCCATCGCAACAACACCATAGCAGGTGTTGCACTTGTTCTGTGAACTCAGGGGATCCAGTACGCCGCGGCTTCTCGGTTCAGTCACTGCGGCCTCTGGAATAATGGATCCCCGCCTTCGCGGGGATGACGACTGCATGTGCGGCGACGTTCTCGCGACATCTTTTTGCCCGGGCTTTGCATTTCGTTTCACCCTCGCAAGTCAGAGGGCGCAGGGAAGACCGGGTGCACGCTGCACCCGCGGTCTCGCGTGCAGTTGCGCACAGAAAGACGCGCACACGAGCATACAGGTTCAGCGGAAACACTCCGGCCTTCCCTGCGCAGTGGCTTTACGGGTTACTTCGTGCTCTCCCCAGTGAACGGCTCTTTTGCCACTGTCGCTTCCAAGAAGTTTGCTTCCCGGAAACTTGACGCCAGCACCGCGACGTCAGGACCACACGACTTCGCCGTACGCATCTTGCGCGCTCGTCTTCTGCGCAATCCGCGTCCACCGCATCTCACTGCACGTTCGTGACGATGGCCAACGCCCCTCATCTGCCGCGAGACGCGCGGAGTTATGCCCGTGATTTGCCCGACAGGTTAAGCGGAATATTTTTGTGCGATGGGATAGACAGGTTTTTGTTGATTTGCCCGTCGTGTTGATATGTCGCAGGCAGCAATGCAGTTCGTCATTGCGAGCGCAGCGAAGCAATCCATTGCGCCGCAAGCGGAGGGATGGATTGCTTCGCTTTTGCTCCTCGCAATGACGGCAGTGCCCAACCCGACGACCACCGATTTACGCAGCCCGCTTCGCCGCCACGATGCCCCACAGCGCGGTCAGCGCCATCGCCAGCGAGATCAGCACGTTGTAGCCGGCGAGCGAGAGGCCGAAGAAGCGCCACTGCACCTCGTCGCAGCGTACCACTTTTACGGTGTCCAGGCGCTCCAGGAGGTTGCCGGCGCTGCCGAGGTTGACGACGGGACCTGAGCAATCGGTCGGGCCTTGCCAGAACTGCCATTCGACGCCGGCGTGATAGCCGCCGAGCCAGGCATTGGCGAGCGCGGCCAGCAGCAGCACCGCAAAGCCTGCCAGCAGCGCCGGCTGCGGCGCCCGGCGCGAGGCGGCGAAGGCGAGCACGAGGGCGAGCGGGATCGCCAGGTAATAAGCGTAGCGCTGTTCGAGGCAGAGCGGACAGGGACGGATATCCAGCACCAATTCGAAGAACCAGGCCCCGGCCAGCGTTGCCGCAGCAATGGCCGCGATCGCCAGCGCCGGAAGCACGGCGGGATCGGCGGAAGCGCGCGCGGGTGAGGCATCGGCGGCAGCGTTGAGCGTCACGGGCGTTCTCCGGAGCACAATCCATGCTCAAACAGGCAACAGCGTCCTATCCCTTCGCAACTAGCCTGTCGAGGCAAACCACAATCACATCCGCGCGGGTTGACCCCAAAGCGCCGGCCGCTATATTCCGCCCGCTTCGCGACAGTGGCCCATCCGCCGGTGTCCGAGGGCCCCTGTGGCGGAACTGGTAGACGCGCTCGACTCAAAATCGAGTTCCGCAAGGAGTGCTGGTTCGATTCCGGCCAGGGGCACCATACCTTGGTGACTTCCCAAAAGCGTAAAGCCTGGTGCCTGTAGGGTAGCGTAGATCGCTCTCGCGGGACCGACGCCAGCGGCTCAACTGCGCAATGGCAGCATGAAAGTGCCAACAGGGATAGTCTCCCGACATCAGCGGCATGTCGAGCACAAGAGTATCTGTGCGAGTACCAATGAAAAAGCGACCGCACATTTTATTTCTAGTGGAGAGCGAGTTTTTTCGGCGCTGGCGAATAACGGCAGATCTACCTACCGCTTTTCAAAGAAAGCGTCGTTATGGGCGCGCCAAGCCTGGTCCGAGAGCCAATTGTAATCCTGATCAGGCATGACGGGTACCGTTTTCATCACTTCCTTCGCAATGGGAAGAAAGAAGCTCGATCGATCCTGCGTGACCTTAAGAGATCGGATCGGCACGACAATGCTGTCCTTTCCGGTGGTAAAAAATCCACCCGAAGCGATAATCGCGTAGTCTCGCCCATCTTTCGTGCCGAAAACGATGTTCCGTACCTCGCCGACGATTTTGTCATCGGAACTGCGGACTTCTGCCCCAATCATCTCGTCGGTCCTCAGACCGGGAGTAAGTTGGTCGATCCTTATCAACGGGACGGCGTCCTTTTTGTCACGGCTGCCTAAGGATGCTCCGCGCTTGATTTTCGGTTCACGAGCAGCATCTTGCTTATCGGCCTCTTCCTCATCATTGTCTCCCAGAGACCCCATAGGCGGTCCCGCGATAAGTTCGCGAATGTTGGCGAGGAGACGCTCACAGTCGTCATGACGTCCATAAGATCGAAGCGTGAAAGCGGCGTCCCTTAAACTCCGTAGGTCGTGCACGGACTGACTGTTAGCTGGCCCTCGAAGTCGCGGATTTTTCTGAATAGCCTCCTCTAGCCTGGCGTCGGCAATTTCGCACTCAGCCAGCGCCTGGGTAGCGCCGACGGCGCCTATCAGCGCAACCACGATCAAGGTTGTTACGGTTTTCATTGCAAGTTACCTTTTTTCTGGCTTTAGATTTCGGAGCTCAACACGTGAAGACCTGTGCGAGTACCAATGAGGGCCGCACAATTCGTTTTTCGGCAAGTTTCCAGCGCTGGTGAATAACGGCAGATCAATAAGTTCGGGATGAACATCTGAGTTGGTTCAGTTCGGCCGTCACACCACGCTGGTCAGATCACGGATAGCGCTGATAATTTGCTCTGATTGGTAGGGCTTGGGGACAAACCGGGCGTCTGCCGGAAGATCACCGGCTTGTATTTCGAAATGTCCTGAAGTCGCGATGATGCTAACTGGCGGCCACCGGTCCCTGACAGCTGCCGCCAATTTCAAACCATTCATTGAACCGGGCATATCGATGTCGGTGAATATAACGCGAACATCAGAATTGCGTTCGAGCATCTGAATGGCTTCATAAGCGTTGGTTGCCTCCAGAACGTGGAATCCGGCCGCGCGGAGCATCTCGACCACATCCATGCGAATGAACGTTTCATCTTCAACTACGAGAATACGCATCGGTAAAGTGGTTAGGGGCATATAACGAGAACTCGACAATGCGGGTTGTTTCCGGGGCGACCGTGTGTGGGCTTCAGCTTGCGCGCGCGTTGGTTCAGGGCGGGTCGAGGGGAAATTTGATTGTGAACAACGCTCCCCTCGGTATGTTTTTTGAGATTTTAAGTTCGCCCATCAACTGCCTGACCAAGCCGCTGATGACCCGGAAACCCAGGCTCTTCCGCGGCTGGTTGATGTCAAATCCATCGGGTAGCCCCGCGCCTTCATCGGAAATCTCGACAAGCAGATGTCCATCGATCTCTCGGGCGTCTACCCTGATTAGACCGGGTCCATCGACATAGGCGTATTTAACGGCATTCGTGACGAGTTCGTTGACCAGCAAGCCCAAAGGAATGGCCTTGTCGGCCGATATGACAATAGGATCGGAATGATACTGAAGCGTATGTTCCGGTGCAGAACTCTGGAGATTTTTGCAAAGATGACCGACGAAGTCGGAGAGATCGACAAATCCAACCTTGCTGCCTCGCCAGAGATGATCATGAACTTGCGCGATCGAAGCAACGCGCATGGCTGCATTTTCCAATGCGTTCTTCACGTCGGCCGACCCCGAACCACGCGCCTGGACCCGTAGCAGCCCGACGACCGAGGTGAGGCTGTTCTTGACGCGATGACTCATCTCACGCGTCAGCAAGGCCTCGTGATCAAGGGCTTCCTGAAGTTTGGCGTCTGCGTGCTGACGTTCGATGGCAATGCCGAGCAGACCTGCAAAACCTGCCAGAAAATCCGCATCGGCGTCGTCGAATTGTCCGGGATCGGGACTATCCGCTTCAAGGACACCGAAGGGCGTATCGCCCTCGCCACCCCGCCTAATCAGCACATTGATCGCACGTTTGATGCCATGTTCGGCCAGAAGTTTCGGCGTTCGAAAACGCGTCTCTTCCTGCAAGTGATTGGAGATAACCGACTGCCCCGTTTGAAAGGCAAAGCCGGCGGGAGATTCGATATCTGCGCCTAGGGATACACAGTCGGCTGTCCCAGCGGGCCAGCCAATGCCCGCGCGCACAATCAGGCGCTGCTCATCGGGAAGATATTCCAGAACCTTGGCGTATGAGCATCCCAGGCCGCGGGCACTGAGTTGGACGGCTTGCTGAAGAATATGCCGGAAATCACGGGTCTGTAACGCAGCCGTCCCAAATTCCCGGAGGAGAGCCTGTTGGCGACGACGGTACGGAAGCTCATCCTGGCGATTCAGGAAGGCACCGGAAGTGGTCTGTGAGACCAGCCTCGGTTCGGAGGGCATTACGCCGCCAATTCTGGGTAGCGTCACTTCACCGGTATGCTGGCCATACACGGGAGCTTAAACGAGCATGCCGTACCAACTGCCTGAATGACGACACTTAACAACGCTCCCAACGTCTTGTCGTTCCACGCGGGGCAGTCAATCAGGGCTCGAAATGATCCACATGCCGGTTTCGAGGTTGCGGAAGCCGGGAAGTCCGAGGCTATCTCAATCGCCAATTCGCTCGCCGTCTCAGATGTTGGATTGAGCCCGCCATGTTCGCACAGGATGCCATAGCGCCACATTGAGCACCCCAGCCTCGCATCTGGAGCGTGAATGGAACCGTACTTAAAAATTATGCGAAAGCAAACGGTTACGCCGATGGTTCGAGGGAAATCCGGGCAAATGATGACAAATGCTACGTGCCGCTCCCGTCCCGTACTCAGCCCGCTGGCGCTATGGCTGCCTCGCCATTGATGGCGCGGTCCAGTGCGTCGATCAGCACCTGAATCTCGATGAATTTGTTGCGGGCCCGTTCGGCCTTGTCGCGGTCGAAAGGCAAGGCCAGCACTTTTGCGTGCGCGTCCCGGTCTTCGGTCATGCGCTCGCGGGCTTTCTTCAGCGTTTCAAGTCGTTCGCTCATTTGGCTTCTTTCAATGGAGGGATTGGCGCCACGCTGCAGCGCGAATCACAGCGTACACCGATTGCAGCCACCGCCGCCATTTGATCGATAGCGCGCCACCGCTCTCGCTTTCGCCACGTATTGCGATGTCACGCGCTGCATCGGCATCCGCGGGAACCGAAAAGCTCAAAAAGCTCAGCGTTTGTCGAATCATACGGTAGAATTACGGGCCACATATCACGGCTCTGCCGCATTACATCCGCGAAATGTCCACATCCCGCTTCTATCCGACCGTCCATCACACACAATGGATGGAAGTTGAATGCGATATCTTTTCGCCGCCGTGATTGCTGTGTTTGCCGTCACTGCGGATCTTGAAAGTTCCAACAAACAGTCGAACTGGACTGAACCTTCTTTCACCATCGCCGCTGCGCAGTCAGAACCTGCGGCGGTCAGCACAGATCCCCACAACGGCGTTGTGACTGCGGCGGTAGAACCGCTTTCGGAATCGAAAACGATAAACGATGCGGCAGCGTCATCGGACAAGAAGTCCGTGCAGGCGGACGCCGCCGCGCACGCCGCAGCATTGATCAACGTAGAGCCTGAGCCATCGGATCCGATTTGCGAGGCCGTGAAGAATGCCGCGGAAGAGCACAATATCCCGATCGGATTCTTTGCACGCCTGCTCTGGCAGGAAAGCCGGTTTCGCGCCAGGGAGGTCAGTTCGGCAGGTGCGCGTGGCATCGCGCAATTCATGCCGCAGACCGCGATTGAAGTGGGTTTGAAGGACCCGTTCGATCCGTTCCAGGCGATTCCTGCATCCGCAAAATTTCTGCGAAGGCTTTTCGATCAATTCGGAAATCTGGGGCTGGCGGCAGCGGCCTACAACGCGGGCGGCGGCAGGATCGAAAGATGGCTTTCGCGGCGGAGCACGCTGCCCAAGGAAACGCGCGACTACGTCGTGATCATCACCGGCCACAAGGCCGAGGCCTGGACGGATGAGGAGAATACGATTCCGATGCCGACCGAGCTGCCGGCCAAGGCGCCATGCGAGGGCGTCGGCGGGCTGTCACGGCAAGAACAGGTCGCCGAAATTCCTGTCGATCTGACGGCTTCCGCCAGCGCGATGGTGCGCAAGGCCGAAGCCGACGGTGCCGAAGAAAAGAAGAATGAAGCCGTCAAGAA
The DNA here is from genome assembly GCA_013822885.1 of Bradyrhizobium sp. GTDB lineage: Bacteria > Pseudomonadota > Alphaproteobacteria > Rhizobiales > Xanthobacteraceae > Bradyrhizobium. The sequence continues at coordinate 19,493 of PNLC01000015.1, read as the reverse complement.
GCTGCGTGTTGCTGCAAGCCAGATCGACCGCACAGCCGCGGCGTCACGCAAGATCAACGGCCGCACGGTCGTGATGGCGGCAAAGGGCTCACGCAAGCCTGGGAAACGAGCCGTCGTGCGGTTTGCTTCGGCTTCCGGCGGCCGGGCGAAGTAACTACACACGAAAAAGCCCGCATCGCTGCGGGCTTCTTGCAGTTGTCGGTTTCGGACTTACCAGCCGCGGTAGCCGCCGCTGCCGAAGCTGAAGGTTACACCAGGGCCGCCGCCGTAATAGCGGGGTCCGCCGCCGTAATAGCCGTGACGCGGGGCATAGCCGTAGCTGTTGTAATACGGCCGGTGATGACGGTGACCCCAATGGCGATGGTGGTGATGATGGCCGCGCCAATGTCCGTGGCGCCTCTGGGCGCTGATGTCGGTCGAGGATTGCGTGACACCAGGCGAGGTCTTTGCCTTCACCGAATTATCGGCAGCGTTGGCGGCGGAACCACCCATCACGGCAGCCGCGCCGACGGCCAATACGATAGCAAGCTTCTTCATTATCGAACTCCATATACGTGTGGAGTTTAACCGCCCGATCGCGGTGACGTTCCGGCATGCGACAATAAGGCCGCAGCCTGAACGAATGTTCATGAAGAAGTTAACGGATCAATCCCTCCGCAGAAAACGCATCATTTACTGCGGCAAAGCCGGCGCAGCAAAGCCATGCTTCGCCAGCGTGCGCTGGCCATCCGACGAAAGGATGAAGAGTGCGAGCTTGTATGCGGATGGCGAAGCACCGTTCACGACGGTCAGTCCGTAATCGGCACCAAGCGACAATTCTTCCGGCAGTTGAACGACCCGCTGCGCAGGATTTTCCTGCTGCGCGGCTTGCGCGTTGGTGCAGTAGGTGAGGAAGATATCGGCGGCGCCTTGCGCGATCAGTTCGCCATAGACCGAGCGGCCCTGCGGCGCGGCTGCGCTCGATGGGCCGCCGGTGAGTTGCAGCGCCTTCTTCTCGAGTGTGGCATAGGCGCCGGGATTGATCTTCTCGGCGCGATGAAACACCTCCCAGGCGTAATCGCCCGACGGGTCCGCTTTCGGCGTCGAGGTGCCGAGCTTTACTTGCGGGTCGAGCATGCGGGCCAGCAGCGATGCTGTCGTCACCTCGAGGCCCGGCCGTACCAGCGCGCAAAGCCTGTTGCGGGCAAACAGCACCACCGACCCGCTGCGCTTCTCGGATGCCAGCGCTTGCGGATGCTCCATGTTCGCGGATGCAAACACCTCGGCCGCAGCCCCCGCGGCGATCTCGTTCTTCAGCAGACCGGACGGACCGAATTTCGTCTGCACCTTGCCGAGGCCTGCGGCTTCGAAACCTTTCGCCACTTCGGTCAACGCACCGCGAAGACTGCCGGCGGCGTGGAGAAGTACGGTTTCTTCCGCCATCGCCGAGCCTGTCGTGAATGCGAGAACCGCAAGAACAGCTGAAAACGGCCTGCACATCACGCGCCGGAGTCGCTGGCGTTGGGATAGAACAGTTGCTCGCCGTTGATCTTGTAGTCGGCGATGGCCTTCTGCCCGTCCGACGACACCAGCCAATCGATGAACTGCTGGCCAAGATCCTTCTTGACGCTCGGGTGCTTCTCCGGATTCACCAGCATGACGCCGTACTGATTGAACAGCCGCTTGTCGCCTTCGACGGCGATCACGAGGTCGCCGCGGTTCTTGAACGACAGCCAGGTGCCGCGATCGGCGAGCACGTAGGCGTTGGAGGCTGACGCGGTGTTGAGCGCCGCGCCCATGCCCTGCCCGATCTCCTTGTACCAGGGCCCCTTGTCCTTGGCGATGTCGACGCCGGCGACCTTCCAGAGGTTCAGCTCTGCCTGATGCGTACCCGACTTGTCGCCGCGCGAAACGAAATCGGCGCCCTTGGCCTTGATCGCGCCGAGCGCGGCCACGATGTCCTTCGATCCCTTGATGCCGGCCGGATCGCTCTTCGGGCCAATCAGGACGAAGTCGTTGTACATCACGGGATAGCGCTTGACGCCAAAACCTTCGGCGAGAAATTTTTCTTCCGCCGGTTTTGCGTGGACGAACACCACGTCCGCATCGCCGCGACGCCCGGTGTCGAGCGCCTGGCCGGTGCCTTGCGCGACCACCTTGACGTCGATTCCTGTCTTGGCCTTGAACATCGGCAGGATATGACCGAACAGGCCGGAGTCCTGCGTCGAGGTGGTCGAGGCGACCACGATGGATTTGTCTTGCGCGAGCGCGCTGCCGGCGATTGCAAGGCTGGCGGCGGCGGCGATCAGCAGGCGGCGAGTGAGCATGTTCATTTTCTCTCCTGTCAAATAAGCAATTCGCCGGCGAGGAACGCTCTCGCCTCGGCGGTTTTCGGTGTGTCGAGGAATGACGCGGCCGGGCCGGCTTCGACGACACGGCCGCGGTGAAGCATGACGATGTCGCCCGCGAAACGGCGCGCCTCGCCGAGATCGTGGGTCGCCATCACGACCTTGATGTTGCGCGCGCTGACGGCGCGTATGATGTCTTCCACCGCCTTGGTGGCGGTGGGATCGAGGCTCGCCGTCGGCTCATCGAGAAACAGTACCGCCGGATCGCGTGCAAGCGCGCGCGCCAGCGCCAGCCGCTGCTGCTCGCCGCCGGACAGCCTCCGCGCGGCGCGATCGGCGAGGCCGCCGAGGCCGACCAGTTCGAGCAGTTCGCTCGTGCGGGCAGCGTGCCCTGCGCGGGGAATGCCGGCGGCTCGCAACGCGAAGCGGATGTTGGCGGCGGCACTGCGGCGAAGCATCGCCGGCCGCTGAAACACGATCGCGCGCTTGAGCGGCGGGGCATTCTCGCGCCCGCCCCAGGTAACGCGGCCGCGCGACGGCGGCATGAGGCCCATGGCGATGCGCAGCAGCGTCGACTTCCCCGAGCCGTTGGGACCGATCAGCACCGTCGGCGCACCCGCCGCCAGCGAGAGCGAGATATTGTCCAGAATGGTGACCGGGCCTGCCGTCACCGAGACGCCATCGAAAACAACCGGCAGTTCTTCGCAAGGCGCGCGCATGGTCATCCCGCCAGTCGTTCGCCGGCGCGGCGCGCCGTCCAGGCCAGCGCGTTGATCGCGATCACGATCGCGATCAACACCACGCCAAGACCTACCGCGAGCGGCAAGTCACCCTTGGAAGTCTCCAGCGCAATCGCCGTCGTCATGGTGCGGGTGAAGCCGTCGATGTTGCCACCGACGATGATGATGGCGCCGACCTCCGCCGCGGCGCGGCCGAAGCCGGCGAGCAGCGCCGTGACCAGGCTGAAGCGCGCGTCCCAGATCAACGCAGCGACCCGGCCCAGCGGGCCGAGGTTCATCGCGGTGAGTTCGTCACGATACTCGAGCCAGAGGTCCTCGATGGTCTGCCGTGTCAGCGCGGCGATGATCGGCGCGACCAGCACGGTCTGGGCGATGATCATGGCTCGCGGCGTGAACAGCAGGCCCCACGACCCCAGCGGCCCCGACCGCGACAGCGCCAGATAGACCGCAAGGCCGACCACGACGGGCGGCAGGCCCATCAGGGCGTTGAGCAGGACGATGGCGCCCTGCCGGCCGGGGAAGTTCGTGAGCGCGATCCAGGCGCCGAGCGGGATGCCCATCAGCGCGGCCAGCAGCACGGCGGACAGGCTGACGACCAGCGACAGCCGCACGATGGCGAACAGCGCGGGATCGCCGCTGAGCACGAGTTGGAAGGCAGATAATTCGGCCGGCATCGGGTATTCCGTTTCGCAACCATCTTGCGCAGATGCTACGATTATGGTCAATTTCCGCAACAAATGCATTCATATGCATATTGGTGCGCATGCCAGAGCTCCTCACCACCGACGAGGCGGCCGACTACCTCCGGCTCTCCGAGCGCAAGCTCTATGAGCTGGTGGCGGAGCGTGCGGTTCCCTGCAGCAAGGTGACCGGACGCTGGCTGTTTCCGCGCGCCGCACTCGATCGCTGGGTTTCCGCCGGCCTGATCGCGCGCGCCGGCCTGGCGCAGGTGGCTGCGCCGCCGATCGTCGGCGGCAGTCACGATCCGCTGCTGGAATGGGCGCTGCGCGAAAGCAATTCGGGACTGGCGAGCCTGCCGGAAGGATCCGAGGAAGGGCTGCGGCGGCTGACCCACGCCGAGGTGATGATGGCAGCCATCCATCTGCATCGCCTCGACGGCGACGACGACACGGCCAATGTCGACGGCGTTGCGGAGGCGCCGGGATTGCACGATGCCGTCGTCATCGCCTTTGCGCGGCGCGAGCAGGGCATCCTCGTTGCAAAAGGCAACCCGCTCGGCCTGAGCGACATGGCCTCGATCGCAGCTTCGCGCGCGCGGATGGCGCAACGGCCCGCGGGCGCCGGCGCACAGTTATTGCTGCTCGCGCTGCTGGCGCGCGCCGGCATCGCGCTCGATGATCTGAAGCTGGCGAAGCCCGCCTTCCCGACCGGACCTGACATCGCGCAAGCCGTGCGCGCCGGCCGCATCGATTGCGGCATCGCCACGCGATCGGTAGCGCTGTCGGCCGGACTCGATTTCCTGCCAATCGCCTGGGAACGCTTCGACCTCGTGATGCGCCAGCGCGACTATTTCATGCCGGGGCCGCAGGCGCTGTTCGGCTTCATTCGTCAGCCAGTGCTGCGCGACCGCGCCGCCGAACTCGGAGGGTATGATGTTAGCGATGCCGGCGCGGTGCGGCTGGTGAACTAGGGCGGCCTCGCCGGCACGCAGTCGAATTCGGACGACCCGAAGAATCGATCGGGCAATCTCCCATCGTTGATCCACGTCAAAAGCCGCGAACCTCCCCGGCCCTAGATTTTCAACAACAGGGAAGGAAAACGAAATGTCCACAAGGCGCGAAGTCATCAAGGCGATACCTGCTGCAGGCGCGGCCTTTGCGGTCGCCGGCAATCTGATCCTGGATGAAAGCCCGGCGCGCGCGCAGGGAGCCGCGCCGCTCAAGGGTCATTTTCATCCCAAGGGCAAGGCGCCTTCGAAATTCACGGTGGAGGCGCTGCGTAAGGCGCGTGCAACTTTGCCATTTTCGGACACGCGCGACTTCGACGAGAACAAGCGCGGTCTCATCGCCCCGATGCCCGACATGAAGATCATGGCGGATGCCGGCCATGTCGCATGGGACATGGAGCGGTTCAAATTTATCGACCAGCAGGAAGAATTCGACAGCATTCATCCCTCGCTGCACCGGATTTCGCGGCTGAACAACAATTACGGGCTCTACGAGGTCATCCCGGGCATCTACCAGATACGCGGCTTCGACCTGTCACAGATCAGCTTCGTCCGGGGACGAACGGGATGGATCGTTTTCGACGTGGCGGTCACGGGCGAAGTGGCCCGCGCCGCCTGGCAACTGTTCCAGAAACATCGGGGCGAGGGGCTGCCGATCACGGCGGTGATCTACTCTCACAATCATGGCGACCACTGGGGCGGCATCCGCGGCATCGTGAACGAGGCGGACGTACGCTCGGGCAAGATTCCGATCATCGCGCCGCGCGATTTCCTGCGACACACGGTCGAGGAGAATGTCTACGCCGGCAACGCGATGAACCGGCGACTGTTCTTCCAGTACGGCCTGCTGCTCCCTGCCGCTCCCCATGGCTATGTCGGACAGGGTCTCGGACAGGGCGTTTCTGCCGGAGCCATGGGGCTGATCCCGCCGACGCGCATCGTGGAGCGGGACATCGAGGAGTTCGAGGTCGATGGCGTGCCGATGGTGTTTCAGAACACGCCCAACACCGAAGCGCCATCCGAGATGAACACCTGGATTCCCGGCATGAAGGCGCTGTGGATGGCGGAGAACGTCAACGCCACGCTGCACAACATCTACACGCTCCGCGGCGCTCCGGTACGCGATCCGCTGCGCTGGTCGAAATACATCGGTGAGGCGCTGTATCGCTTCGGCCTGCAGGCAGACGTCATGTTCGCCTCTCACCACTGGCCGCGCTGGGGCAACGAGCGCATCCAGGAGGTTCTGCGCGGACAACGCGACATCTATGCCAACATGAACAACCAGGTGCTGCACCTCGCAAGCCAGGGCGTGACCATCAACGAGGTTCACAACGTCTATACCGTGCCGAAGGGATTGCAGGAGAAATGGTACTGCCGCGGCTATCACGGCTCCCCTGAGCACAACAGCCGCGGCGTGGTGCAGCGCTTCCTCGGCTTCTGGGATTGCAACCCCACGACGCTCATTCCGCTTTCGCCATCCGAATCCGCGCCGCTTTATGTCGAGATGATGGGTGGCGCTGCGCGCATCATGGCGCGTGCACAGCAACTGCACGATGACGGTCAGTACAAGCTGGCGACTGAAATCCTCAACAAGCTGGTGCAGGCCGAGCCGCAGAACCAGCCGGCGAAAGAACTGCTTGCCGATGTCTTTGAGCAGATCGGCTATCAGCAGGAGAACCCCGGCCTGCGCAACAGCTTCCTCGCAGGCGCCTACGAACTGCGAACCGGCATCCCGCAGGGCGAAGCGACCAATTCGAGCAGCCCCGACGTGATCCGGGCGATGACCACGGAGCTGTTCCTGAATTTCCTCGGCATCCGGATGGACAGCCGAAAGGCGGAGGGGCTGCGCTTCACCATCAACCTTGTCACGCCCGACAACGGGGAAAAATTCGTCGTCGAGATGGCGAACGCTACGCTGACCAATATCCAGGGCTTCCAGGCTCCCAACCCGGACCTCACGCTGACAATCAACCGCTCCGATCTGGAGCAGGTCATGGCCGGCCAGAAGACGCTGGAGGCACAGATTGCGGCCGGTACCGCACGCGTTCAAGGCGATGCAAGCCTGTTGCAGAAGCTCGCAGCCACCATGGTGGACTTCGACCCGCGCTTTGAGATCCTGCCGGGGACGAAGCAACAGGGAACCACGGTGGCACATGCCGACGCGTACCAGGCCGTGCCACGGCAGACCGTCGCGGAGTAGAGGCGAAGAGAACCTTTATCTTCGCCCCGGCAGCCAGGCGGTAAAGCCGGCCTCGCCGAGGCGCTTCATCACCTCGTCCAGATGCGCACGGTCCCTCGTCTCGATCACGACTTCGAGCAAGGTGCCCTTGGCGGGCAGGTCGGAGAATGTGCGCTGGTGCGACACCTCGATGATATTGGCGCCGGCTTCGGCGAGCAGCGCCGAGACGGCGGCCAACTGACCGGGACGGTCGACGATGTCGATGGCAATTTGAGTGAGCCGTCCCTCGCGCGCGAGTTCGCGGGTCAGCACCGAGGCGATCAGCCGCGTGTCGATGTTGCCGCCGGTCAGCACCAGACCGACGTTGCGTCCCGCAAAACGCTCCGGCGCCGCCAGCACCGCGGCAAGGCCGGCCGCGCCCGCGCCTTCCACCACGGTCTTTTCGATCGCGATCAGCATCGCCACCGCCCGCTCGATCTGGTCCTCGGTGACGAGGACGATGTCATCGACGAGATGGCGGATGATCTCGGTGGTGATCAGGCCGGGCGATTTGACCGCAATGCCTTCGGCGAGCGTATCGCCGCGCATCGGCAGGCGCTCGCCCTTGATGACGTTGTACATCGAAGGATAGAGCTCGGCCTGCACGCCGACGACGCGCAGGTCCGGCTTGATCGCTTTGGCCGCAACCGCGATGCCGGAGATCAGCCCGCCGCCGCCGATCGGCACCACCAGCGTGTCGAGCTGCGGCACGGCATCGAGCATTTCAAGCGCGATGGTGCCCTGGCCGGCGATGATCAGGGGATCGTCGTAGGGATGGATCATGGTGAGGTCGTGCGCCTTGCCGTGCGCGCGGGCGAACTCGGCGGCCTCCTCCAGCGTGGCTCCGGAAATCACGATCTCGGCGCCGTGACGCCGGGTGTTCTCGACTTTCACCATCGGCGTCCCCACCGGCATCACGATAGTGGCGGGAATGCCGAGCAGGCTGGCGTGATAGGCCACGCCCTGGGCGTGATTGCCGGCCGACATCGCGATCACGCCGCGCCGCCGCTCGTCCGGCGACAGCGCGTTCAGGCGATTGAGCGCGCCGCGCTCCTTGAATGTCGAGGTGAACTGCAGGTTCTCGAATTTGAGCCAGAGCTTGCAGCCGCAGATCTCGCCGAGCGTCCGGCTCCGGTCGCATTCGGTGACGAGGACAGAGCCGCGGATCACCTCCGCTGCGGCCCTGATATCGTCGAGCGTAACGGCAAGCGGGGCTTGCTGATCCGGCGTTGCGTTCTGGGCAGTATTCGACATCGGGTGGCCTCGTTGCGAGGCCATCCTATAGGCCTATTTCGTTCGTTGCGCCCGCTTTGAATTTGCGCCTTTCGCCCTCGCGGCTGGTAAAACCTCCGCCCCATGAATATGGGTGTCGCAACCCGCCGTTGCGGGAGTACACTCGCGTGGGTCGCAGGGACAGCGGCCGGAGTTTTCCCGATGAATTCGTTGAGCGACGCGGCCATTGCGGTCCTGCTGGTGGAAGACGACGCGCCGACGCTTTGGCGGCTGCAGGATGCGCTGGCCAAGGCCGGCTATCAGGTACGTGCGGCGGGCACGCTCACGGACGCCCGCGCCTGCCTGGCACAGGGCGCGCCGCGGGTGCTGCTCACCGATCTGCAATTGCCGGACGGCCATGGCGTCGACCTGATCCGCGAAACACGACGACGCTTTCCCGAGACCGAGATCATGGTGATCTCCATTCTCGGCGACGAGGAAAGCGTGATCTCGGCGATCACCGTCGGCGCCACGGGCTACCTGCTCAAGGACGCGTTCCCGACCGATATCGCCGCAACCGTGCGCGACCTCGTGGCCGGGCACTCGCCGATCTCGGCCTCGATCGCGCGCTTCATCGTGCGCCGGACGCAGAGCACCGCCGAGCCCCCGCCCGGTCCCGCGCTCAACACCGCGAAACTTACGCCGCGCGAGATCGACATCCTCTGGGGCATCGCCAAAGGTTTCAGCTACGCCGAGATCGCGAGCCACCTCAGCCTGTCGCGCCAGACCGTGCCCGGCCACATCAAGAACATCTATCGCAAGCTCGAGGTCCATACCCGAGGCGAGGCGGTGTTCGAGGCGGTTCAGCAAGGCCTGATACGGCTGTGAGCGCGGCAGGCGACGCGCAACCGGACGCGCCGCACCGCGAGCGGCAGCGGCCGCTCACGTCCCGCCTCGTCCGGTATCTGCTGCTGCAGGCGCTGATCGCCGCAGCATGCATCTTCGCGCTCCAGCAATCGCTGCCAGGACCTCCTGCCGAGTATCTCGTCGCAACGCTCAGCCTGTCCGAGCGCGGCGTCGAGCGCCCCGTGACGCCGCCGTATTTTTCGCCGCAGCGCCACGCGATGGACGATCCACCGCGCTTCACCGGACAATTCGACCGGCCGGCCGACGAGGCCAAGCGCGCCTGGTCGGTGTTTCTGCCGCGCTTCACCAACGGCGTCGAAATTGCCGTCAACGACGTCGTGATCCTCGACAGCCGGCGCGACCCCACCGCCAACCGGCCCGATCGCAACACGCCTGTTATCGCGGTGATCCCGTCGTCGCTGCTGCGCGACGGCGCCAACACCGTTTCGATCCGGCTGTTCATCTGGGGCCCGATCACCGGCTTCCTGGAGCGCGTCTGGGTCGGGCCGGATGAAAAGTTGCGGCCGAGCTATAATCTGCGGTCGCTGATCTTCGTTACCCTGCCGGTGGTGTTCTCGTCGTGGCAGGCGATCCTCGCGGTCATCCTGGGAATCATGTGGGTGATGCGGCGCCACGAGCCGGCCTATGGCCTGCTCGCCGCCGCGATGGCGGTGGGTGTCGCGCAGGCCTTCCTGCAAACGCCGATGGGCGAGACGGCTTTTTCCCGGCTCAACGTGGTCCTGATCTCGTCCGCGCCGATCGAAAGCGCGCTGGTCCTGACCTTTGCGCTGCTGTTCTCCGGGTGGAAGTGGCGGCCTTACGGCTGGATCATCTTCGTGCCCGGCCTGCTGCTGGCGCTGGCCGGCCTGTTCGGAAACCAGGCACTGTCGCGCACGCTGTTCCTGTTTCTCGCCGTGCCGATGGTCGGCCTGTCGCTCGTCATCATGGCGGTCGTGACGGCGCGCTCGACCCTGAAACGCCGGAACGTCGCCAGCCTGCTGCTCGGCTGCGCGGTCACGATCATGCTCACCTGCTGGATCGTCGACCTGCTCTCGGTGTTTCAGTTGATGCAGAACCGCATCTTTACCGCGCGGCTGTCCTATTCGGCGATGCTGGTCGCGATCGGCGCCGGGCTGACATGGCGGTTTGCGCGGGCACTGAACGAGGTCGACGGTTTTGCCGGACGCCTGGTCACGCAGGTGCGCGAAGCCGAAGAGAAGCTCAAGGCCAGCTTCATCCGCGAGGAGGAACGCGCCCGCGCCGCGGCGCTGGCAAGAGAGCGCACCCGCCTGATGCGCGACCTGCACGACGGGCTCGGCGGCCAGCTCGTCAGCATCGTGGCGCTGAGCGAGCGCGGCAATGCCGGCGCTGGGATCGGCGACGCGGCGCGCGCGGCGCTGAAGGACCTGCGGCTCGTCATCGACTCCATGGATGATATCGGCGGCGACTTGATGCTGGCGCTCGGCTCGTGGCGCGAACGCGCGATGGCGCAGCTGCGTCCGCATGACATTACGCTGGAGTGGCGCGCGGTCACCCCGCAGGGCCTGCCGGTTCATCCCGAGTTGCGGCCGTGGCACGTGATCCAGATCGTTCGGCTGCTGGACGAAGCTTTGACCAATGCGGTGAAGCACGCCAGCGCGCGCCGCATCACCGTGAGAATCGAAACCCTCGTGGATCACGACGGCCACGATCGGGGCTGCATCACCGTTGAAGACGACGGCAGGGGATTTGACGTTCCCCCGGCGGACGGATCCGCCGGGGCGATAAAGGCCGCGCGCGGCCTTCGCAACATGCGAAACCGCGCGGCGCGTTGTGGCGCGGAACTGGTACTCGACTCCTGCGACCAGGGGACTCGCGTGAGGCTGACATTGCCGCATCGGTTTCCCGACAGCGACGCTGCCGCCGGCTGAATTGCCTTACCGTCGGCCGACGCGATTGACCGGTCCACCGCGGTTCATCGGCGTGCCGGCGCGAACACCGACGCCGGGGGCGCCGGCGCCGACACGGGCCACACCGACGGCTGGCGTCACAACGGCGGCTGCAGCCACCGGCGCAGGCCGCGCCACGCAGCCCTTGGGAACGCCGACAGTCTTGCAGTAAATCACCGCGGCCTGCGCTGAGCTCGCGCCGCCCAGTGCGAACGACGCCACAGTGGAAAACGCCGCCAGGGCCAGACCCGCGTTCAGCCATCCTGATTTCTTCAACATGTCATCTCTCCGATTGGCGTGGGCCTCGCGATGCACCGATCGGTCACCGCAGCCGACGTGAGACGTACATGATGCAGAGTGGCGGCCCGCAATATCCCATGAAGATGGTGGAGCGACGCAACAGGGAATTTCAAACGATGATCCGACGCCATGAACATGGCATGGACCACGCACGCGACCTCGACGAGTTTCCGCGCGCTTGACCGCAAGCTCTCCTCAAAATCCCTTCGAAAGGTGATCCATGAAAAAATCAGTCAACGCAGCATCCGCACTCGTCGCGCTCGCGCTGCCGCTCGCCGCAGCCTCGCTGGCCGCGGCGCAATCCGGACCCAGCGTGCAGGATCAGATGGCCTGTCGTTCGGACGCAGGAAAATTCTGCGCCGAACATGTCGGTAAGCCGCCGCAGATGAATGCCTGCCTGAAGGCGAACAAGGCGAACCTGTCGGATGCCTGCCGCAAGGTGGTGGAATCGCGCGGCGGCTGAGCACCGCGCACGCCGGGGAGGAGCTGGCCTAATCCAGATCGAACAGCCTGATCTGCGTCGACCCGCTCCGCACCTGTTCCGCGGCGAAGGCTTGCCGCGGCTCGGTGACTTCCCTGACCCTCTGTTCGACCGCCTCCAGTTCCTGCACGCTCGGCTGCCGCACGCGGCGTTTCTCTTCCCAGCGAGCGCGGCGTTCGGCCCGGCGCTTTTCGGCTGCGGCCCGCTTGATGTCGATATCACGCGCCCGCGCGAACGCGTCCAGCGGAGCCGCGGGCTTTGTCACGACTTCTTTTTCCCTAACCTGATCGGACGGCTTCGTGGACGCAGGCTGAGCGGGGCGCGGCGCGCTGGCTGTCTTCTCTTCGGCGGGTGCAGCGACATCGGACGCGGCGATCCGGGGCTCAGGCTGCGCCGACGCCTGCGGCGTCTGCTGCGCCTCATATTGTGGTGACGCTGCAGCCGTAGTGGTCGCCACGATACGCGCTACCGGTTCCGAGGGCGCCGTCGTCGCAGCGGTCTGCGCCGCCGACATCCTGCGCTCCAGCTTGGACACTCCCGGTTCGTGCGGGCTGACGACATTCGCCGCCAGATAGCCGCCGCCAAGTCCAACAGCGACCGCCGCGACCACGGTTCCCACCCCTGCAAAATAGGCGGTTGATGTGCGCATCGTCATTCTCCCTCGTCCACGCGGGCAAACGCGTGGCGGGAGGTGATGTTCCGACGGGAATGATACGCGAAGATCTGGAACCGGCGACAATGCAGCCGCCGTCGTGGCCGATCAGATCATCGAGGCAACTTTTTCCAACCCGATGATGCGGGCGAGCGAGCGCACTTCGCTCTTCTGGTCTTCACGCAACTGGAACAACAGCGGCATCGCGGCCGACTTCAGCTGCTGGACTTCCGCCGCGTCCGGATCGATCGGCACGCCGGGCGCGTTCGGATTGGCCTGGCGGCCCGCATGGATCTTGCGGGCGACGGCGCGCAACGCGGTCTCCACCGGCGGCCAGTAGGATTCCTGAGCGGCGGACAATTTCAACCGCTCCTTGATGCCGGCGATCTGAATGTCGCTCAGCAGCGCGTAGGACTTCTGCGGCGCGGGCTTGGCGACGACCTTTGGCTTGGTGGGAACCGCGGGAGCGATGGCCTGCGTCGCCGTCGGATCGCTCGGTGCCGCGATCTCCTTCGGCATGCCGAGATCGGCAGGCGAGGTGGACGCATAGGCGCGGCGCAGCGACTCGTTCAGCACGGGATCGAGTTGTTGCGGTTCGGATTGCTGCAGCGAATAGCCGGCGACGGCGAGCTTGTCCTGCTTGCCTTCCCGGTTCGACACCGGGCCCTGGACGGCGGAGACGGAAGCGGACGCCAGTTCAAGCCTTGGGGTGGGAATGCTGTCGCGCCCGACAATCGCGGTCGCGGCAACGCCGACCAGCAGAAAACAGATCAGCGCAACGATGGTTATCGCTTTGGTCAAAAAGGTCTCCATTCCCGCCGACGTCTGGTGCCTTTGCCCAAAACTGGATGTTAAATAAGGCTTTACCATGCCGAAGGGACCCTCGCCCACCTTGAAAAAGCGAGAAAAGCGCAATTAAGCCGCCCGAAATCAGGCCGCCGCGGCCAGCTCGTATGCGTCCTGGATGTCGGCGACGATTTCGGATGCCTCCCAGAGGGCGGTGGGCGCAACCGACCTCAGGCTGATCGTCCAGTTGCCTTTGCGGGATCGGGGCATGCTGACGATGTCGAACTCGACGTTGCGGCAAAGCGGGTGCCGGTCGAGCGCCCTACCTACCCGCCACTTGATCTCCTCGAGCGTCGCAAGGGTTTTGGCGGAATATCGATCGAAATCCATGTTGTGCCCCCTGTTTGCGACCGCCCGGCCGTGGCGGCCAGCCATCCCCAGGGGTTATTGTTGACGCCGATTTGGTTAACGGCGGGTTAAGCACGGGTGGGCGAAGCGGACAGGCAGGCAAAACAGCGGGGCGTGGCGGGATTGCTCCCCCGATGACGGCGGACCCGGTCCGGGCGTCGGTCCGCCGCGCGCTGATCACGGCCATCGCGATTTCGGCCGTCACGCTGGCGATGGCGACCTTGGAATTGCTGATGGCGGACTGGCCTTCCGGCTTCGTCCTGCTCGGCGTCCTCCCCCTGGCGGCGCTTGCGTTCTGCGGCTGCGCCCTGTGGTCCGTGACACTGCTGCTTCGGATCAAGGACGGCGGCGCGAAGTTCGCCCTTCCGCTCCTGATCTATGCGCTGACGCTTGCCGTTCTGGTTTATGCGCCGCTGCAGCAGATCGCCTTGCAGCAGAATTTCTACTGGCACCGGCAGAACCGCGAGCGGATCGTGGCGCGGGTGGAGGCCGGCGAACTCAGACCCAACGTGAGCCACAACAGGAACCTGATTGCGCTGGGAGACGGCGAGCCCAAGGTTTCCGCCGGGGGCAACGATATCGTCGTCGACGAGACCGACGCAGGCTCCTATGTGCTGTTCCTGGCCTCGCGCGGCCTCAAGCACTCTTTCACCGGCTTCCTGCACGTGCCGTCCGGCGGCGATCCCAGGAAATTCTTCGAATTCGAAGACAAGCCGCCGAGCCAACTCGTTCGCTACGACAAGGATTGGTACTTCGTGGCGAACTAGGTCGGCTCAAACCAATTCCATGCGCAGATGCCGTCCGACTGCCTGCGCAGCGCGCGCCAGCGTACCGAGCGTGACGGACTCGTTCTCGGGATCAAGCAGGCGGTCGAGCTGGGCTCGGCTTGTCTTCATGCGCGCGGCGAGTTGAGTCTTGGAAATCTCCTCACGCTGCATCAGTTCGTCAAGCTGCCGCACCAGCACGCGCTTGATCGCGCGGGCGGTTACGCCTTCGTAGATTCCGTCCTCTTTCAAGAAGTCATCGAAAGACGATCCAACCCTGCCCTTCCCGGCACGTGCTTTCTTCATGTGATCTCCTTCTTTCGCTTGATCGCCAGTTCCAGATCGCCGGCAGGCGTCTTCTGTGTCTTCTTGATAAAGGCGTGCAGCAACACCATGCTGCCTTCATGTTCGCAGAACAGCACGCGAGCAATTCGCCCTTGCGTCAATGTGTTGCGAACTTCCCACAGCCCTCGCCCCAGCGACCGGCACAGCGGCATGCCGCTCGGCCATGTGAATTCGACGTCCTTGATGTCCTCGCCGACGAGCTTGCGATCATCGGGAGACAAATTCTTCAACCAATCCCGAACCGGCTCGCGGCCAGACGGAAGTGCGTAGAAGAAAGCGGGCAATTGCTTCATCGGACGCACATCACGTACCGTTTTTGGTACGTTTCGGCAAGAGAATTCTCGCCCGACCAAATTTCTTGGACTTCGTGGCGAATTAGGTCGGTTTCGCGCGCAGCGAGACGCCGGATACGGTGCCGAGCACGATGCCGCCGATGATCAGCGTCATGGCCAGGAACAGCGAGGGCTCGAGCGGCTCGCCCAGAATCGCGGTCGCGCTCACGATACCGAGCAGCGGCGTGGCCAGCAGCCATAGCGACGTGGTGACGGCGGGCAGGCTGCGGTTCACCATCGTCATCGCCCAGTTGGCAAACGCCGTGCAGATAATTCCGCTGAACAGCAGCAGGCCGATCAGGCGCCCGGTCCAGGCGATATGCGGCGGGCCGTCCACGAACAACGCGATCACAGAGAGCAGCGCGGCGGCCAGCAGCACCTGCCAGAACACAAGTTGAAAGGGCGTCGAAATCCACCGGTGCGCCCTGACATAGACGATGTTGCCGGCCCAGCAGAATGCCGCAACCAGAATGAGGCCGCTGCCGAAAAGCGCGTTGCGGTCGCCCCAGTTCAGCGTCTGCGGATTGAAGATTACCGCAAGGCCCGCCAGACCGAAGCCGATTCCGATCGCGCGGCGGCGTGTGATTTCCTCCGACAGGAACATCGCCGCCCCGATCGCGACCCACAGCGGCGTCGTGTAGCCGAGCACGATGGCCCTGCCCGCCGGCACGTATTGCAGCCCGATCGCAATCAGCGCGGAGAATGCCACCAGATGCAGGATCGAGGTGCAGAAGACAATCGGCAGGTCGCCGCGCCGGGGGATGATGAAATCGCCCTGCGCCCATAACAGCGGCGCCAGCGCCGCAGACGCGATCATGCAGCGCAGCGCCGTCGCCCACAGCGGCGTCACGTCGTGGACGATCAGCTTCGTTACCGGCCAGTTGGTACCCCATGCCAGCACGACGCCGGCGAGCAGCAGCGCCGCGCTGCGGGTCGAAAGTCCAGCGGCCATCTCCAACACGTCCCTGCCCTGCTGCGGAGCGCATTGCCTAGCCTTCAAACTGGCTCTAATGAAAGAACCAGTCTTGGAAGATCGATGGTGCCAGTTATGGACGACCTGTTGCCCGGAATGCTCGATCTCGCACGCGACGGCGGCGAGACGCTGACGCGCCAGCTCACGGACCAATTGCGCGCCCTGATCACCGGCGGCCGGCTCGCGCCCGGACAGCGTCTGCCGTCAAGCCGGCACCTTGCGCAATCGCTCGACCTGTCGCGTAACACGGTCTCGTTTGCGATCGAGCAACTGGCCGCGGAAGGTTATCTCACCTTGTCCGCCGGGCGGCGTCCGGCAGTGGCCGACGGCCTCGCCCTCGATCGCCGCAAGGTGTCGTCGCGGACCAGCGCGAGCGACCGGGTCAACCTGTCGCCCTGGGCACGCCATCTGCAACGGTCGATCTGGCCGCCGATACACAAAGGTCGGTCCCGCCCGTTTCAACCGGGACTGGCGGATGAACGCGAGTTTCCACACGATCTGTGGAGCCGCTGTCTGCGGCGCGCGGCGCGCAATGCCCTGTCGCGCCGGGACCGGTCCATCAACCATCCGCCGCTGCAGCACGCGCTGCTGGCGCATCTTTCGGTTCATCGCGGCATCAAGGCCAAACCGCAGCAGATCCTGATCGTGCCGACGGCGCAGGCCGGCATCGCGCTGGTCGCGGCCGCGTTGCTCGAACCCGGCGATCACGCCTGGGCCGAAAGTCCGGGCTATGGCGGTGCCTACGTCGCCTTCAAGGCCGCCGGCGCCATCGTCTCCGCGATGCCGCTCGACGAACAGGGCATGACGATAGGCTCCCGAAAGGATGCGCCGCGGGTCATCTTCGTCACCCCGTCGCATCAGTACCCGACCGGGCGGCTGATGCCGATCGGCCGCCGTCTTGAGCTGCTTCGCTATGCCGAAGCCGTCGGCGCGTGCATCATCGAGGACGATTACGACGGCGAATTTCACTATGAGGCGCGTCCGGTGGCGGCGCTGCAGGGGCTGGCGCCGTCGCCACGCATCTTTTATCTCGGCACCTTCTCGAAAGCGACCTATGCGGACATCCGCCTCGGCTATGTCGTGGTGCCCGAAGCGCAGGTTGACATCTTCGAACTGGCGCAGCGCCACATGGGAATGCTGACATCGATCGCGACGCAGGATGCGCTGGCCGAATTCATCACTGCAGGCGCCTATCTCGGTCACATCAAAAGGATGACGCGCCTCTACAAGGGACGCCGCGACCGCATGCTGCAGGCGCTTGCCAGCGAAGCCGGCAATCGGCTTACCGTCGAGGCCCCGGCCGGGGGGATGCAATTGCTGGCCAGGTGTCGCGGCGCGAGCGACGATCAAAAATTGGCAGCACGGCTGCTCGAAGCCGGCGTCGTCAGCCGCGCGCTGTCGATCATGACGTATCACAGGAGCGACGAGCAGGGCCTGTTTCTCGGCTTCGCCGCGTGGAACGAGAAGGAGATCGACCGCGCCGCGCGCGTGCTCGGACGGATCGTGCGCTAGGCCCGCAGCCGCTGATCGGCTTCCCGGTATTCCGCGATCGTTCGCCCGATCATCTCGTCGACGGAAAGAATCTCGCTCACGCCCGACGTGGAATGCCCTGCGCTCCAGATATCCTTCCAGCGCTTGGGGCGGGTTTCGCGCGCGCCGATGTCAATGTCCTTGCCGATGTCGATGGCGCCACGCGCGGGCAGGTCGTCGGGATCGAGACCGGCCGCCTCGATCGAGGGCCGCAGCATATTGGTCTGCAATCCCGTGAACGCCTTCGTCAGCAGGATGTCGTCGGCGCTGGCAGCGACGAGCATCTGCCGGTAGCGCTCATCGGCCATGCTCTCGCGGGTCGCAATGAACTTGGTGCCCATATAGGCGAGGTCGCAGCCGAGCGCCTGCGCTGCGCGCAAGGCGTGGCCATCGGCAATGCCGCCGGCGAGCACCAGCGGTCCATCGAAGAACGCCCGCACCGCGCGCACGAACACGAACGGGTTGAGCCAGCCGGTCTGGCCGCCTGCGCCTGCCGTCAGCAGCACCAGCCCGTCGGCGCCGGCCGCCACCGCCCGTTCGGCATGGCGGATCGAGGCAACGTCGGCGAAAACCAGCGCGCCGGCGTCGTGCAACGGACCGAGCACTGGCGCCGGCGACCCTACCGAGGTGATGACCATTTCAGGCTGGTGCCGCAGCAATACCTGCAGGTCCTGCTCGAGCCGTGCGTTGGAGCGATGCACGATCAGGTTCGCGCAGATCGGCGCGGCGCGCTTGCCGCTTGCGTCCGAATGAAGCTGCAAGCGGCGCTCGATCTCGCCGAGCCATTCATCGAGTTGTTCGGGGCTGCGGCAGTTCACCGTCGGGAATGAACCAATCACTCCGTTGCGGCATGCAGCGACCACAAGATCGATGCCGGAGACGAGAAACATCGGCGCTGCAATCAGTGGCAGGCTGAGACGTTCATTGAAGCGCGAAAGAAGATCGGTTGATTGCGTCATGCCGGCTTGAGCAGCTTCCTCGTTGTGCTAGCGTTCGCTGAACATTGGCACGGGCGAAGGCCAATTACAAAACTTGCGGGAGGAAGACAGATGAGCAATCCGCTCTACGCGTATCCGGCGACGTGCGAGCAGACGTTGCGCGCGCTGGCGCGCTACCCTGCACGCACCGCGTTCAGCTGGCCGGGCGGATCGATGACCTACCAGGGCGCGACCGACATGATCGGGGGCATCCAAGCGGTATTCATGCAACTGGGCTTTGCGCCCGGCACCCGCGTCGCGTTTCTCACCGCCAACCGCGCCGATACCTGGTGCGCCGGCGTCGCCGCGCAATTGTCACGGCTGGCGATCACCTGGCTGCACCCGCTGGGTTCGCTGGACGACCAGCTGTTCCAGCTGGACGATTCCGAAGCCCAGGTGCTCGTGGTCGACGGCGTGACGTACCGCGATCGCGGCGGCGAACTCGCCGCCAGGGCATCGAGCCTCAAGACCGTCTTCACGCTCGGCGCGGCCGATTACGGCGCCGATCTGCTACGGGCGATCGAGGCCGCAGGCAGCGCCACCGCGCGCAGTTTCGCCCGCCTGGACGATATCGCGACGCTGAACTACACCGGCGGTACGACCGGCAAATCCAAGGGCGCGCTGCGCCACCAGCGCGAACTCGGCAGTTCCACCAGCGCGATCCTGGCCGATTTCGAAATTCCGGAAACCCCAAGCTATCTGACGGTGGCGCCGATCAGCCACGTCGCCGGGACCAAAGTGCTGCCGACACTGATGCGCGGCGGCACCGTGCACATGCTGAAGGGTTTCGATCCCGAAGCCGTGTTCAGGACGATCGAGCGCGAGCGCATCAACTTCACGCTGCTGGTGCCGACGATGATCTACGTCATGCTCGATCATCCCGCGCTCGACAAGACCGATCTCTCCTCGCTCGACCTCCTGCTGTAC
>PNLC01000014.1 GCA_013822885.1 Bradyrhizobium sp. | reverse complement strand
GAACCAGATCAGGTCGAAGCCGGCCTGCTTCACCATCGGGATCACGATGGCGGTGGTCAGCACGATCATGGAAATGCCGTCGAGGGCCGCGCCGAGCACGATGTACATGACGGTGAGTGCTGCGATCAGCGCATAGGGGCTGAGCTGGAGGCCGTTCACCCAGTCCGCGAGCGCCAAAGGGATGCCGGTATAGGCCATCGACGTGCCCATGTAGGACGCGCCCGCCAGGATCAGCAGGATCATGCAGTTGACCCGCGTTGCGCCCATCACGCTCGCCCAGAACGATTGCCAGCTCAGCGCGCCCTGCCACCATGCGATCGCCAGCGACCCCAGCACGCCCCAGGCGGCGCATTCCGTTGCCGTCGCCCAGCCCATCAGCAATGACAGGAAGACGAAAATGATCAGCAGCAGGCAGGGAATGAGATTGAGCGACTCTGAAACGCGCTGGCGAAAGCTCATCGACGGTTCGGCCGGCGGCGTGCGGCCGGGATGGGCCAGCGACCAGATCGCGATGTAGCCGGAATACAGCGCCATCACCAACATGCCCGGCAGAAATCCGGCGAGGAAAACCTGGATGATGGAGACGTTCGCCTGCACGGCATAGACCACCATGGTGATCGACGGCGGGATAAGAATGCCAAGCGTGCCCGCACCGGCCAGCGAACCGAGGCTCAGGTTTTCGTCATAGCCGCGCTTTTTCAATTCCGGCAGCGCGATCTTGGCAACCGTGGCGCAGGTCGCGGCCGACGATCCCGACACCGAGCCGAATACGCCGCAGGCGAGCACGTTGACGTGCATGAGCCGGCCCGGCAGCCAGTTCAGCCAGGGCGCGAAGCCGCGGAACATTTCCTCCGACAGCCGTGTGCGGAACAGAATTTCGCCCATCCATATGAAGAGCGGCAGCGCTGCGAGCGACCACGACGCGCTGTTGCCCCAGACCGTTGTCGCCAGCACGCTGCCCGCGGGAATGCCGCCGCCGGCGAACTGCATGCCAGCCCATCCCGTCGCCATCAAGGCCACCGCGATCCAGACGCCGGCGCCGAGCAGCAGCGCAAGAAGGCCGAGCAGAAGTGCGGCAATGGAGAGAAGCTCCATGTCAGACCCCGCTCTGCATGGCGCGTTCGACGATTTCCTCGGCGCTCTGCGGCTTTGGCAATTCGTAGCGCGGCGCGAAGCCGCGCAGGACATGGACCAGCTCATCCACAAAGGCGATGAACAGGATCACGAGGCCGCCGCTGTAGCCGAGCTGCGGAATCCACAGCGGCACCGCGATGACGCCCTGCGAGATGTCGGTAAACTTCCACGACTGCCAGGTCATGACCGAGGCGTGCCACGCGAAAAAGCCGATGAAGCCGACGCCGATCAGGAGTGATGCGATCTCGACATAATGGCGGACGTTGTCGCTGAGGCGGTCGATCAACAGGCCGACGCGGATCATCTCGCCATGCCTGAATGTATGCGCGAGCCCGAGGAAAGCGGTCGCCGCCATGCACCAGGAGATGAAGTCATCGCCCGCGGGGATATTGATGCCGAGCGGCCGTCCGCCCGACAGCAGCAGCATCAGCACAAAAATCGCTATGAGAAAAAGCCCGGCAAGATAGCCGGAGAGAAGGTAGAGCCGATCCAGAAACACACGCACCATTAGCTGTCATCCCCGCACGCCTATTTGTCCGGAAGCAATAGACGTACCACTTTCGGTAACCGGTCCATCTGGAACTGGTCTGTCGATGCAGGCCTTGCCAAAAGCGGATCACTGAAATCAGTCCCCAAGGATACAGGTTTTCGGAGTTGTTCCGGGCCGTCAAGCCGGGAATCGTCTCTGCGGCGCGTTGGGACATTGGCCATTGGGGCAATAGTGCCGGGCACCGTGCTGGTGTTAACGTATCAGCCCAATTCAACCCTCAGGCAGGGGGCACCAAAATGGCCGATCAGTTGGAGTTCAACCTGCGCGCGGTGCTGTGCAGGCAACTCGCCAGGCGTGAACCGGAAAACCGGGTTCTGTGGATGGCCGAGGCCGAGAGCTGGTCCCGCCTTTCGAAAAAGACAGGCCGCGGTCGCGCCGACGAAAAGATCAGGTCCGGCATCACGGCGTGTTCGCGAGAGCGGTCGACTGGGACTTCATCGCCCCGGTGGGTTTGATTCAGCGACCTTCCTGGCCTTGAATCGATGCTACGAAATACCGCATCATTTCGCCGATCGAAGGCATAGCATCGATGCGAAGTTTCCGGCGGTGCGCGACCGGCTTGTTGATGGCTTCGGTCCTTGCCTGTGATGCCGCAGGCGCGCTTGCCAATCCGCTGACGACGTTCCGCTACGAAGCACAGGCGCAGCGGCATTGCCCGTCGGACTCGATCGTCTGGCTCGATCTCGGCAAAGGGATCTATTACACGAAACAGCAACGGCGGTATGGCCGCGGTTTCACCGGGAGTTTTGTCTGCCGGGAGCAAGCCCGTAGCAACGGCTATCGCCGTTCGCTGCTGGGGCTTCGGTAGGGTTGACGTGTCGCTCGAAAATCCAGGCGCGAAAAAGCCCCGGCGCGGTGCGCCGGGGCTAGTTTGGCCGGAGAGAGATCAGTAGCGGGCCGCGATCGGCGCCCCGTAACCGCCAAAGCGGTAGTTGATGCGCGCGGTGACCATGTCCACGTCCTGGCTGACCCGGTTGTTGAGCACAGCGGCAGGAAGCGCGGCAGCCGTGAACGAGTTGTTGGAATCGCCCATCCACAGGTGGTTGTATTCAACACCGAACGACCAGTTCGGTGTGAAGCCGTATTCGAATCCAACACCCACGGTGCCGCCCCAGCGGGTCGAGCTTGCCGAGGCAAATTCAAAGCCGGTAAAGTTGTCGTGGATGCTGAAGCGGTTGCTTGTCACCGCCGCGCCGCCCTTTACGTACAGCAGTGCTGCATTCCAGGCGTAGCCGATCTGGCCGGTAAAGAGGCCGATGCCATCAGTCTCGGTGCGAGTGGAGAGTGCAGGAAAGAGCAGGCTTTGGCGCGTGTGGTTGAGATCCGCCCAATTGCCTTGGGCTTCCACACCAAACACCCACTGACTGGCTTGCCAGCGATAACCGATCTGGCCGCCGACGAGGCCTCCGGACCGGTCGCGGCAACCATTATCGAGGTTTCCGAAAACCGGGTCGATGAAATCCCAGCAGTTGTGGCTCTGACCCCAGCCGCCATTGGCGCCGATGTAGAAGCCGGTCCAGTTGTAGATAGGAGCCACCACCGGGGGCGGCGCCGCCTTGACAGCCATATCCGCAGCGGATGCGGGGGCGGCCATGGCCAATGCCACCAGACCAGTCGTTGCCAGCAGAAGCTTCTTCATTTCATCTCTCCATCCCCATCGGCTACGATTTGTCCCACCGACGGCGTTACAGGGCGTTGCACTGATTTTAATTTACAACTGAATCTTACGTAGGTTCGGCGCAAACCCCAGTGCCAAAATGGCAACACTCAAGAGCAATTGGCGAACGGCCGTTGAAAGGCATTTGTCTGGCCCCGAGGCAGTTCAATGTCGCTCTGTTGGTTATCGTGCATATGGGATCGCGCCTGGAACATGCGGCTTACTTTACGTCCCTGACGGCGTCGGGATTTTCCGGCGCGCCGGCAGCGGCTTGTTCCTGTCCCTCTTCAAGCCATGCCGGAATGCTCCCGGACGGGATCGCGCGCTTCGGCAAATGAGGAACGATCGTTCCGGCGGTCACGACCAAGCCGTCGTCGAATTTGGCACGCGCAAGATTCTTGGCCTCCGCTTCGCTCTCAAACGTCTGGGTCGACCGAGAGCGCCGGCTTCGAACTGCAGTGCCTCTCCACGGGATTTCGAAGGTCACATACCAAGTATGCTTCTTCATTCGATGATTCCGATGGATCTACCACCCAGCATCACATCCGAAGGTATTGTAATGCGATTTGCGTGGGGACGCACGCGAGACGTTGCCTTCGTTCGATGTTGGGCAGGTGTGATTCTTATCCTCGAGCCGCTCGCGGTTGTCCTTCCGCGATTTGTGGCAGCAGCCATGACGTACTTTTGGTTAATCACGATGGCATGCATTTGAGCGCTGCAAGTTCGTCCTACAGGTCCAGTGCCGCCAACCGTTGCCGGTCCAGCAAAACGATTTGCCGCTGCGTCTGGCCGAGGAAGCCGAGGATGCCCATGCCGTGCAGTTGCGACAGCGCCCGCGAGACCGTCTCAAGCGTGAGGCCAAGATAGTCGGCGATATCGCGACGCGACATTGGAAGCGCCATGACGCCGGCGGCGGTCAGGCGCGGGTCCATCTCGAGCAGGAATGCGGCGACCCGCTCGAGCGACGTCTTGCGCCCGAGCAGCAGCATGTGATCCTCGGCATGCCGGAGGCAGGTCGTTGTCATGTTGAGTAGATCGAGCGCGACCAGCGCGTCGGTTTCCGCAACGTGCTCCAGGCTGCACCGCTTCATCAGTCGTACGGTCGTTTCGACGATCGCTTCAGCGGTAAACCGGTGTGTCACACCGTTCTCCAGCCCAAAGATGTCGCCCGGCAGATGGAACGCGCCAATCTGGCGGCGGCCGTCGGCGAGAAGCTTGTGAGTGCGAACCGCGCCGTCGATGACCTGGTAGACATAGTCGGCGGGCTCCGCCTCTCCAAAGATTTCCGTGCCTTTGTTGTATTTGAATTCGCTCAGGATTACCCTTGCCCGCGAAAGCTCACCAAGTTGCCCGAGAGCCGTCGGCCTGCTTCCGGGATACGCATTGACGTTGACAAACATCGATCTCTTCCTGTCTGAGCCAATTGGTTCGCATCAACAGAAGGACTCGCGCTGCCAGGTACAGGGGTGGGTGTACGGGCGGTCCTGAGTTTGTGTTAAACCAGAGGACGTGCAGGGAAGGCTATTGTATTGACGGTCATTGACCTTTGGGACAATGACCGAAAGGCCAGTACCACGGTCGAAGGAAGGAATTTTTTTGAAGACGTGCTCGCTGTCCGTCTCAATTCTTGATTTTTTCGGCGATGGTGGGGACGGTCTCCAATCGGATTTGCGCGGACCGTTCTCTCACGCGGGGTTTTCGGAATTGCGGTCGGTGCTGAATGCCGACGACCGGTCGCCCGTCACGTACGACGCCGAACCCCGCTTGCCTCTGCCGCTGGCTTCAACATAGGGGGATCCATTGTCGGGAATGGTGCATATCGTTGACGATGACGCTTCGTTTCGGACGGCCATCGAACGTCGCTTGAAGCAGGCCGGTTACGAGGTCGCGACTTATCCTTCGGCGCAGCATTTGCTCGACCGCTTGCCAAACGAAAGTGAATTGAGCTGCATTCTGCTCGACATGCGAATACCCGGATTGAGCGGGCCGGAATTGCAGGCACGCCTCAGCGAACTCGGCTCGACCTTGCCGATCGTGTTTCTCACGGGCTATGCGGAAGTCCCGACCACAGTGCGCGCGATCAAGGCAGGCGCGGAGGATGTTCTCACCAAGCCGGTTTCGTCAGAGGAGCTTCTCGGCGCAATCGAGCGCGCTCTGGCTCACCATCAGGTGACGCGGAACCAGCGAAGCAGGCTGGAAGCCGTGCGCGCACACATTGCGAAGTTGACGCCGCGCGAGCGTGAAGTCTTCGAACTCGTAATTCGCGGCAAGACCAACAAGCAGGTGGCCGTTGTATTGGGTGCAACAGAACGAACGATCAAGGCCCATCGCCATCGGGTGATGGAGAAGATGCAGGTGCAATCTCTCGCCGAATTGGTCTCTCTTGCCGAGCGGGCGGGAGTATTGGGAGATTTGCCGGGGACCGCGCAGGCGAATTGAGCGGTCTTCAACAGCTTCCAGCTTCGCATTGTCCCATGGGACAATAGTAAACGCGGTATTCGGGCGTTACTTGAGGTGCCGTGGTGCGTCGGGGAAACCACGACCTATCGGCTTCGGCGGATGCTGACAGGTTTGGGGCCGTCTTCTATCGAGACGTTCCAGGCGCAATTGACGGGATAACCATCTTTGCAAAATCAGAACGTCGTTTTTGTCGTCGATGACGACCTTGGGATGCTCAAGGGGCTGAAGCGGTTGCTTCGCCACCATGGCTATGACTGCGTGGTGTTTTCGTCCGCCGAGGAGTTTCAGAACTACGGAGATCTAGAGTCGGCGTGCTGCGTGGTTCTCGACATCAACCTGAACAACGAGTCCGGGATCGACGTGAGACTCCGGCTCAGCGCAGCGGGCATCTCCCTTCCAGTTATCTACATCACCGCCGATGACAGTCCTACTGTTCGCACGGAAGCAATGCGATCCGGGTGCATTGCCTATCTTATCAAGCCATTCCGGGCGCAGTCCCTGATCGAGCCGATCGAAAGGCTGGCGAGGGTGGCGTAGATTGATTGCGATCGCGTCCGCTGCGATCATTCATCGATACTTTGCTCGAACGTCTGCGCTGCAGCGCCACGCCGAACCGCGGCGAACTGATCGATCGGTATTGTCGTGCTTACCGCCAGCGTACTGGTATCCGCGACCTCGAGCAGCAGCGTCTTGCCGGTCTCCATTTCCGCAATCAATCTGGGATCTGCCACATCTGCTGCGATGCAGGCATTGGTAAGGCACCAGACGTAGGGAAACCGGTGAGCGGAGCCCTGATCGATCGTGATCTTGACCCCGGCCTGCAGATAAAGACCGACGGGAAGAAACATTTGCAGCCGCGCGGCCTTGTCGCCTTCGCGCTCGATCAAGCCGATGCGGACTGCGGATTGGCCGGTCTCGAACTTGCCGCTGATCGCTGTCCGGCACACCATGTTGGTGCCGGGAGCCTTGAAGCAGACCTTGCGCCAATCCGAATATCGGATGTCGCGCGCCGCGCGCTGGCCACGCAGCGCAAAGTCCTGGCCGATCGGTGTCTCGCTTGCCGGGCTGCCGGCCGGCTTCGCTGCCTGTTCCGCGGATGCATTGGCCGCGCCGAAACTCAACAGCACCAAGACTGGCAGTGTTGTCTTCACGCTGAATTGCCCGCGAAATCGGCGGCTCCGCTGTCTTGTCATTGCTCGCCTCCGTCGTTCTGCTGGCGTCGGTCTATCTGTGCTTGTCGAGGAACGCCCCGACCAGCGGGGTCCACAACGGAAGGCTGTCGGGCGAACTGACCAGGAAATGTCCGTCGTTGCCGAACGGAGGAAGCAGGTGATACTCGGCCTTTCCGCCAGCGCCGATATAGGCCGCGTGCATTCGCCTGGATAATTCCGGGCCGAAGTACGTATCGTTTTCGATGTAGATCCACAGCATGGGGGTGCGAGCCGTACGCCCGAACTCACCGGTTGCCGCGACCAGTTTGTCGGGCGCGCAATTGTTGTTCGGTTTGCCACCGACGCGACCGCCGCGGCCAGCGGCGAATGTTACGATTGCGCGAATTCCCGGGACGTTCTCGCTCGACAACGCGATGGCGGCCCAGCCGCCGGCGGATTGGCCGACGACAATCACGTTGTCCGGAACGATCAGCTTTTGATCGGCCATGTATTCGATGATCCACTTGTCCATCAACGCCACCAGGCGTCCGGCATCGTGGAAGTTCGGGTTGTCGCAGTTGCCGACCTTGGAAAAGAACAGGGAGTAATGACCGTGTTCCGGTACATCGAATGCGGCCGCGCCGTATCCGCTCCCGGTAGGCGCCACGACCATGTAGCCTCTCTTCGCGAACCAGATCGCCGCGTCCCGAAACTCCACCAGCGGAAAGAAGCCGCGCTCTTTCTGGTTCAGCGAAACGCCGTGGTTCATGACCACGAGCGGAAACGGACCCTTGCCGACGGGCCGGACCACATAGGCAATCGTGGGCATCGTGACCGGGATCGCCCACACTTCCTCCTGGATGGTCTGGTCTGCGGGACGATCGTCAGCGAAGGCAGCCGTGGCCAGCGCCGCGATCACCGCGGTAGCGACGAGAAAGACGCGTACCAGAAAGCCAGTCATGGCCTGCATCCAGGGTTTCGCTGATCCCGGCCGTAACCGGCCAGCGAAAGCTTTCGCGACGAAGCCCAGCGCCGTTGATCTGGATCAATGGAACTCGCCGTCACCGTTGCATCGTGGCCCGGTCAAACCGTCCAAGAGGTGAACAATGATGACTTTATATCGCAGGCGATCGGTCGTGCTGGCTCTGTTTGGATTTCTCGCATCGGCGGCCGTTGCGACGCCGGCAGTGGCGGAGGTGGGCGCGGTCACCGTCGTGTTCACCAAGGGTGGCTTCATCGTCGGCGTCGGCGGTGGCCAGGGCGTGCTCACCTTCCGGGGCAAGCGCTACCCCTTCACGGTTTCAGGTATGAGCGTCGGCTTCACGATAGGCGCGTCGACCACCAAGTTTACCGGCAGGGCATTGAACCTGCGAACTGCCGGCGATCTGGCGGGCAGCTATGCCGCAGGCGGCGCGGGCGGCGCAATCGCGGCGGGGGCTGGCGGTGTGCAGTTGCAGAACGCCAACGGCGTTAT
Source organism: Bradyrhizobium sp. (assembly GCA_013822885.1). Classification (GTDB taxonomy): domain Bacteria; phylum Pseudomonadota; class Alphaproteobacteria; order Rhizobiales; family Xanthobacteraceae; genus Bradyrhizobium. Next base: position 17,554 of record PNLC01000014.1, on the reverse strand, counting down.
TCTTCAGCTCAGCGGACCAAGGGTTGGCCTCGAAGCCTCGGCTGCCGTGGGCGGCGTCACCATCACGATGCAATGATCACGGCTGGGGAGCCGCCCGGCGCGGCTCCCGTTGGCCAGGGCCTGCACGACCAATCGCGCGCTGATCTTGTCCGGCAGGTGCCGTGAACAGTGAGGCCGTATGGATTCGATCAGAATACCGTCATGGCTTCGGATCGCCCTTGTCGCAGGCGTCGTCGTGCTGGTGGCCGGGGCAGCCCTGTTTGGCTATCGCTGGTATTCGCGACCAACGACGCTGACCGTTGCAGCCGGATCGCTGGACGGCGAGGCCACGAAACTGATGTCGGCGCTGGCGAGCCGGCTAACTGCGGCGAATGCGCCGGTGCGCCTCAAACTGGTGGAAACCGCCAACGCGCTCGAGGCGGCCGGGATGTTCTCGTCGAACAAGACCGATCTCGCCGTCGTGCGGGGCGATGTCGGCGACCTGTCGCAGGCGCAGGTCATCATCGTCCTTGCCCATGCCGTAGCATTGCTTATTGCCCCTCCGGGGTCATCGATCGCCGAAGTCTCCGGCCTGAAGCGTCTCACGGTCGGAGTGGTCGGGGGCGAAATGAACCGGAACGTCGTCACCGCCCTGACGGAAGAGTACGATCTTGGCCGCGCCAATGTGACGTTCCGCAACCTTGCGCCCTCGGAAACCCGGCGGGCGCTCGACAACAAGGAGGTGCGCGCCCTTCTGGTGGTCGTTCCCCTGGCTGAAAAATATCTGGCCATGCTGCGCGGCTTCTTTCTGCAAAGTCCGAAGATCGCGCCGGTCCTTATTCCCATCGATGCGGCGGGCGCCATTGCCGTCAAGCAGCGCGCCTACGAAAGCTTCGATGTCCCGAAGGGAACGCTGCGGGGCTCGCCGCCCATTCCCGCCGACGATCTGACCACGCTCAGGGTTTCGTTCTATCTGGTTGCGAACAAGCAGCTCGACAATGATGTGGCCGGTGCATTGGCGGAGGCGTTGATGAAAGCGCGCAGGGATCTGCTCGGCGAATTGCCGATGCTGGCGCAGATAACCGCGCCAAGCACCGACTCGGATGCATTTCTGCCGGTCCATCCCGGCGCTGCCGCCTTCTACAACGGCACGCAGGAGAGCTTCCTCGACAGATGGGGAAACGCCATTTTTCTGGCCCCGATGATATTCGGTGGACTGGTTTCCGTGGCGGCGGCGGCGTGGAAATTTCTTCGCGAAGGCGAACCCGGCAAGAGCGAGCAGGCGCTTGATCAACTCTATGCCCTGGGTCGCCGCATCAGATCGGCCGCGGGCGAATCGGAGCTGTCCGAGATCGAGCGCGATATCGACAAGGTGCTTCAGATGCAGCGCGTGAAAGCGGCGGCCGGGGACGATAACGCGCTTGATGTCACAACCCTGAACGTGGCCGCGCACCGCCTGCAGAGTCTCGTCCATGATCGTCGGACGATGCTGGCCGCGCGCCCCGGCGAACGACCTCTCGATCAGGCGCAGTCGTCCCGACCGACCCACGCGGTCACGTCGATCTCCGACCTTTGATCCTGATCAAAGGTGCAACGCCGTTTTGGCCGTTGGCTTCGCCAAAGGGGTAGTTGTGGAGACATGACCATGCTGCGTTGCGGGAAAATTCTGCTGGCGTTGGCCTTCATGATCGGGATTCCGGGCCTTGCTGCGGCGCAGACGGCCGATAGCAAACCGCCGGCACCAGAGCAGGCCTTGTTGAAGCCCGAACAACTCGACGCGCTGGTCGCGCCGATCGCGCTCTACCCCGATGAGTTGCTCGCCAATGTGCTGGCGGCTTCGACCTATCCGCTGGAGGTCGTGCAGGCCGACCGCTGGGCGAAGGCCAACAAGAAGGTGAAAGGCGACGCGCTCAAGGCGGCGGTCGAAAAGCAGGCTTGGGACGACAGCGTCAAGGCGCTGGCAGCTACACCCGATGTCCTCGCGATGATGAGCGACAAGATCGACTGGACCAAGAATCTCGGCGATGCCGTGCTGGCGCAGCAGGCTGATGCGATGGACGCGATCCAGCGGCTGCGCGCCAAGGCGCATGCCCGCAACAAGCTCGTCACCAGCAAGCAGCAGAACGTCAGCGTTCAGCGCCAGGAGAACAGGGAGGTGATCGTCATCGAGCAGGCGCAGCCCGATACGGTCTACGTTCCCTACTACGATCCGGCGACAGTCTATGGCGAGTGGCCCTATGCGGAATATCCGCCGTATTATTTCGGCTATCCATCCTACATCGGTGCCGGCGTGATTGCCGCAGGTCTGGCATTTGGTAGCGCTTGGGCGATCGGTCGCTGGGGCAATTACTGGGGCGGTGGCGCCAACTGGGGCAGCCGCAACCTCTATGTCAATCACTACAACAGGACGACCAACGTCGGTAACAACTGGCAGCACAATCCGGCGCACCGTCAGGGGGTGCGCTACAATAACATCAACGTCGCGCAGAAGTACGGCAACACCAACCTGCGGGCCGGCGCCGCGGATCGGATGGACCACCGCGGCCGCGATGGCCAGAAAGTGCTCGATGCTGGAAAGGATCGTGTCGGCGCGGGTGACCGCGCAGCCGGTGATCGTGCCAAAGGCGGCGACCGCGCCAACGCTGGTGATCGCGCCAAAGCCGGCGATCGCGCCAAGGGCGGCGATCGCGCGAAGACAGCCGACCGCAGCCGCGCGGCGGGCGCCGGCCAAAAGGGCGGTGGGCGCGACACGGCGATCAGGAACGTGTCGTCCGGCAAGGCGGCCCGTGTTCAGTCTGCACGCGGTCAGGCAAGTATTGCCAGCGCGCGCGTGTCGCACGCCAGTATGGGTGGCGGCCGTGGCGGTGGCGGCGGTGCAGCCTTTGCCGGCGGCGGGCGCGGCGGCGGAGGGTTCGGAGGCGGTGGCGGCCGCGGCGGCGGTGGTGGCGGCCGGCGCTCCGACATTGCGCTGAAGCACGACGTCGTCCTGCTCGGGAATCTGGACAACGGCCTCGGCTATTACCGCTTCAGCTATCTCGGCAGCGACAAGGCCTATGTCGGGGTCATGGCGCAGGAAGTGCAGGCGGTCATGCCGGGCGCGGTGACGCGCGGCGGCGATGGCTATCTCCGGGTACACTACGACAGACTAGGGCTCAGGTTCCTCACCTACAGGGATTGGCTCGCAGCCGGCGCGCAAATCCCGGCGCGCGCGAGGATGTGACGATGACGAAGCTTCAATTGGAACAGACCTGTCGCAAGCACGCTACCGCTCTCGTCACGGCAGCCGTCCTGCTGATGGGGATCTCGTCCGTTCACGCTCAGCAAGTCTTCAAGACACCGGAGGAGGCGGCCACGGCGCTCGCCGCAGCCGTTAAATCCGGAGCCACGCGCGACATGCTCAAGGTGCTCGGCCGGGATGGTGTGGACATCATGTTCTCCGGCGATGACGTGGCGGACCGCGAAGCCCGCGAACGGTTCGTGGGAGCTTATGACGCCAGGCACAATGTGACCGTCGAAGGCGACAAGGCTGTTGTGGTGGTGGGGACGGACGACTTCCCGCTGCCTATCCCGCTGGTCCGTCAGGGCACCAACTGGAAGTTCGATACGGCCGCCGGCCGTCTCGAAGTCCTGTACCGCCGCATCGGGCGCAACGAACTGGACGCTATTCAGACCAGCCTTGCCGTTGTCGATGCGCAGAATGAATACGCGGAGAAAGACCGTACCGGGGCCGGACCCGGCGTCTATGCGCGGCGCATCGTCAGTTCCGCCGGCAAGAAGGACGGCCTTTACTGGCCGACGTCGGACGGTGATGCGAGCCCGCTTGGCGAACTCATCGCCCAGGCTTCGGAAGAGGGATACAAAGCGGGCGCGGGGCGGACGCCGTACCACGGCTACTACTACCGCATTTTGACGCGACAAGGCCCGAAGGCTCCTGGCGGCCTGCTCGATTACGTCGTCAAGGGCAAGATGATCGGGGGATTTGGGCTGCTCGCCTATCCCGCGGAGTACGGCAATTCAGGTGTGATGACCTTCCTCGTGAACCATTCTGGAACTGTCTATCAGAAGGATCTGGGCAACTCGACGACGTTGCTGGCGGGGGGCATGACGTGGTTCGATCCCGACCAGACCTGGAAGAAGGTCGATGTCTCGCGTCGTTGACGCATTGCGGAACGCCGCGACAAAGGGCCGGAATTCGGCTGGATTGGCTGCGCTGCTCCTCCTGGTGGGAGCAGGAGTGCCGACACCATCGCACGCACAGGCGCCGGGCTATGTCAGCATCGCATTCGCCAGGGCCGGTCTTGTTGTGGGTGCCGGTGCAGGTCGGGGTGTGCTGACCTATCGCGGCCGCGACTATCCGTTCCGGGCTTCCGGCTTGAGCGTCGGCTTGTCTGCCGGCGCCTCTGCGATGCGGCTGACGGGACGTGTTTCGGGGCTGCGCGAACTGAAGGACTTTTCGGGCACCTATGACGCCGTCGGGGCCGGCGGTGCGCTTGTTGGCGGGTTTGGCGGGGTGCAACTGACCAACAGCAAAGGCGTGACGATCACGCTGCAAAGCGCGGAGGTGGGCCTCGGATTCGCTGCCAACCGGAGCGGGATCAGGATCTTGCTGCAGTAAGCTTTGTTTTGATCTGGATCAACAAAGGCCTTCCGAAGCCCGCTATCCGTTATTCCCTGTACAGGGCGCACCGGCGCGCCGATGTGCGTTCAGCCGATGATTTACACACGATACCTGGCACAGGTGATGACCTGCGGCTGGCTCACCATGATTGAGAGGGCGTGAGGCGTTCATGCTCGAGAAAGTAGACAAAAGTGACGCGCGGCCGGAGAGTTCGCTTAAAGCCGGGCGACGCGCGGAATTGATCGTGTTCGCGGTCATTGCCGCCTTCATCTGGCCGGTGGTCGCGGTGGGCGTGGTCGGCGGATATGGTTTCCTGATCTGGATGTCCCAGTTGATCCTGGGGCCACCCGGACCACCGGGGGCATGAGATCGCCATGGAAACCCAGGGACCTTCGCGCCGGGCACTGTTTCGCGGTCAGCTCATCTCCAAGCCGATTGCGGTGATCGGCGAGACCTGTCTCGCCGAAGCCGGCATCGTCTGCCGTTCCTGTGGCGATGTGTGTCCGGAAATCGCCATTCGATTCCGGCCCAGGATTGGATTGTCCCCGCAAGCCATCGTCAATGCAGCCGCCTGCACAGGATGCGGCGATTGCGTCGGCGCGTGCCCGGGCGATGCGATCACCTTAGGTGCTGCGCAAAGCGGAGCCGCGTCATGACCGAAGAAGCGACCATTCACATTTCGAGCGCGGTGGTGTCCGTGCTGCCCGACCATCGGGACGACGTGTTGCGAAGACTTGCTGCCCAGCCCGGCGTCGAAGTCCATCATGCCGATGCTTCGAAGATCGTCATCGTCATGGAAGCCGCCGAGAGCGGCATTCTCGGAAGCCGCCTCGCGGAGATCGCATGCTGGCAGGGCGTCCTGTCCGCCAACATGGTGTTCGAGCAGGTCGAGCGGCTCGCCGATATCGGAGGCTAGAACATGTCACTCTCGCGACGAGAATTGTTGAAGGCGCAAGCCGCCGCCGTCGCCGCGGCGGCAGCCGGCATCCCGCTGTCTGCAAACGCGCAGCCGGTCGCAGGCGGCATCGGAACGCTGGAGATCAAGTGGTCGAAGGCCCCGTGTCGGTTCTGCGGCACCGGATGCGGGGTCATGGTCGGCGTCAAGTCCGGCAAGGTCGTCGCCACGCACGGCGACACACTGGCCGAAGTCAATCGCGGGCTGAACTGCATCAAGGGCTATTTCCTCTCCAAGATCATGTATGGCGGCGACCGCCTGACCACGCCGCTGCTGCGCAAGAAGGGTGGTGTGTTCGCCAAGGACGGCGAACTGACGCCGGTGACGTGGGACGAGGCCTTCGACGTGATGACGGCCCGCGCCAAGGCTGTGCTGAAGGAGAAGGGGCCGACCGCGCTCGGCATGTTCGGCTCGGGACAATGGACGGTCTATGAAGGCTACGCGGCCACCAAGCTGATGCGGGCCGGCTTCCGCTCCAATAACCTCGATCCGAATGCGCGGCACTGCATGGCGTCGGCGGCGGTCGCCTTCATGCGTACGTTCGGCATGGACGAGCCGATGGGCTGCTACGATGATTTCGAGGCAGCGGACGCGTTCGTGCTGTGGGGCTCGAACATGGCCGAGATGCACCCGATCCTCTGGACGCGGCTGACCGACCGGCGACTGAGCTTTCCGCATGTCAAGGTGGCGGTGCTTTCGACGTTCACGCACCGAAGCTCCGACCTCGCCGACATCCCGATCGTGTTCAAGCCGGGCACGGATCTGGCGATCCTGAACTACATCGCCAACCACATCATCACGACCGGGCGCGTCAACAAGGACTTCGTCAAGAACCACACGACCTTCGTGAAGGGCACGGTCGACATCGGCTATGGGTTGCGTGCGGATCATCCGCTTGAAGTCAAAGCCAAGGGCGCGGCGACAGCCGGCGCTACGCAGCCGATCGACTTCGACGCTTATGCAGCCTTTGTGAAAGACTACACGCTCGACAAGGTCTCGGATCTCACGGGCGTCGAACGCGGCTTCCTGCAGGAACTCGCCGAACTCTATGCCGATCCGAAGCGCAAGGTGATGTCGCTGTGGACGATGGGCTTCAATCAGCACGTTCGCGGCGTATGGGCCAATCAGCTGCTCTACAATCTCCATTTGCTGACGGGAAAGATTTCCGAGCCGGGCAATTCTCCGTTCTCGCTGACGGGGCAGCCTTCCGCCTGCGGCACGGCGCGCGAGGTCGGCACCTTCGCGCACCGCTTGCCCGCCGACATGGTCGTCACCAACCCGGAACACCGCAAGCACACCGAGGAAATCTGGCGCATTCCGCACGGCATCATTCCGGAAAAGCCCGGCTACCATGCCGTCGAACAGGACCGGATGCTTCGCGACGGCAAGCTGAACTTCTACTGGATCCAGGTGAACAACAACCTGCAGGCCGCTCCGAACAGCTCGCGCGAGACCTACCCCGGTTACCGCAATCCGGACAATTTCATCGTCGTCTCCGACGCCTATCCGACCGTCACCGCGATGGCCGCGGATCTCGTTCTTCCCGCGGCGATGTGGGTGGAAAAGGAAGGCGCCTATGGAAATGCGGAGCGCCGCACCCATGTGTGGCGGCAACTCGTCAGCGCGCCCGGCGAAGCGCGCTCCGACCTCTGGCAGATGATGGAATTTTCGAAACGCTTCACCACCGACGAGGTTTGGCCGGCGCAGATCCTGGCTGACAATCCCAACTACCGCGGCAAGACGCTCTTCGACGTACTGTTCCGCAATGGCAAGGTGGACAAGTTCGCAGCTACCGAAGTCCCCGCCGAGTACGAAAACCGCGAAGCCAGGGCATTCGGGTTCTACGTGCAGAAGGGGCTGTTCGAGGAATACGCCGAATTCGGCCGCGGCCATGGACACGATCTTGCGGCGTTCGACACCCTTCACGAGGTGCGAGGCCTGCGCTGGCCCGTCGTCGACGGCAAGGAAACCAGATGGCGCTACCGGGAAGGCCTCGATCCCTACGTCAAGCCGGGCAAGGGCGTCGACTTCTACGGTAACAAGGACGGACGCGCCAGGATCATTGCCGTCCCCTACGAACCGCCGGCCGAGTCGCCCGACAAGGAATACGACGTCTGGCTCGTCACCGGGCGTGTGCTCGAGCACTGGCACTCCGGCTCCATGACCATGCGGGTGCCGGAGCTCTACAAGGCCTTTCCCGGCGCGCGGGTCTTCATGCATGCCGAGGACGCGCGTACCAGGGGCATCAATCAGGGCGCGGAGGTCCGCGTGGTGTCGCGGCGTGGCGAAATCCGGACCCGCGTCGACACCAAGGGACGCAACCAGATGCCGCGCGGCGTCGTCTTCGTTCCCTGGTTCGACGCCAGCCAGCTCATCAACAAGGTGACGCTGGACGCAACAGATCCGATATCCAAGCAGACGGATTTCAAGAAATGCGCGGTCAAGATCATCCCGGTCTGATGAGATTTCTGGGGCCCGTCGCCGGCGGGCTGCTCGGCGGCATGCTGGTGTTCGCCTGCGGCGCGATCTACGCCCAGACCGCGCCGCAGATCGTGCCGCGCGTCACCGGGGCCGCATCGCCGATGGGCGATGTGCCGGCGCCGCCCCTGGCGCGGCCGATCGCGGATGACAAGCGGCTGATGCGAAACTATCCGGAGCAGCCGCCGATAATCCCGCATGCCATCGAGAACTATCAGCTCACGCTCAAGACCAATCGTTGCCTCGACTGCCATCGCCGGCAATTCACGGAAGGTTCGGGTGCGCCGATGATCAGCGTCACCCACTTCATGGATCGCGACGGACAGGTTCTCGCCGACGTGACGCCCCGCCGATACTTCTGCACGGCGTGCCACGTGCAGCAAAATGATGCCCAGCCGCTCGTTGCGAGCACCTTCAAGGACATGCTGCTCGTTGGCCCTGAGAAGAAGTGAGAGCGTCGATGCAGCGGCTCAAGGCACTTCTGATCTGGTTCTGGCAGATTGCCAGCCGCCCAAGCACGCATCTGAGCCTGGGGTTTCTCGCGCTCGGCGGCTTCGTCTGCGGCGTGCTGTTCTGGGGTGCCTTCAACACCGCCCTGGAGGTCACCAACACCGAGAAGTTCTGCACCTCATGTCATGAAATGCGCGCCAACGTGTTCGAGGAGTTGCAGCGGACCCCGCACTTCACGAACCGCTCGGGAGTCCGCGCGACCTGCCCCGACTGCCACGTTCCGCACGACTGGACCGACAAGATCGCCCGCAAGATGCAGGCTTCAAAGGAGGTGTGGGGCAAGATCTTCGGCGTGATCGATACCAGGCAGAAGTTCCAGAATCATCGCCTCGAACTCGCCAAGCACGAATGGGCGAGGCTGAAGGCCAACGATTCGCTGGAGTGCCGCAACTGCCACTCCGCGGCGGCGATGGACTTCACCAAGCAGACGCGGCGAGCGGCGGACATCCATGCCAAGTTCCTCGTGACAAAGGAAAAGACCTGCATCGACTGCCACAAGGGCGTTGCCCACGAACTGCCTGACATGACCGGCATTGAACCGGGCTGGCGGGCGCCGCCCGAGCTACGGGATCGTCAGACCTTCCACGACGATCCCCGCGGCGAACTCAGGCGATACCTCGCTGCGACCGGAGCCGAATCGTCCGATGGCGCCGGGCAGTAACGCGCGAAGCAGCCATCGAACGGTTCAGATGTTGACGCAGCCGGCTACCCGATCGCGGTCTTGATGACGGCCAGCAATTCCTGGAACGGTTCGACACAGGCCGGATCCGACGGCGCCTGCCGCATCACGTCGTACATCTTCGGCACCAGTTGAACCGCCTGATCGAGTTCGCCGTCGCGGCCGGGCTGATAGCCGCCCATCAGGCGAAGATCGCGCGTATCCTCGAAGCGGGCGATCATGGCGCGCAGCTTGCGGACGAGGTTCTGCTCTTCCGCCGACCAGACATGCTGCGCCAGGCGTGACACCGAGGACAGCACGTTGATGGCGGGATAGCGCCCCTGATCCGCGACTTCGCGGTCGAGCACGATGTGGCCGTCGAGGGTGCCGCGCACCGTGTCCGCCACCGGCTCGTTGTGATCGTCGCCATCGACGAGGACGGCATAGATTCCGGTGATCGAACCTTGCCCATCGGTTCCTGGACCGGATCGCTCGAGCAGGCGCGGAAGTTCGCTGAAGACGCTCGGCGCGTAGCCGCGGGCAATCGCGGGTTCGCCCGTCGCCAGCGCAACTTCACGCGCGGCGTGCGCGAATCGCGTCACGGAGTCGACGATCAGCAGCACGGATTCGCCGCGGTCGCGAAAGTATTCGGCGATCGTCGTGGCGGTCTTTGCCGCCAGCCGCCGCATCATCGGGCTCTCGTCGCTGGTGGAGACCACCGTGACCGCGCGCGACTTGTGGTGGACCAGGGTTTCTTCCAGAAATTCGCGTACCTCGCGGCCGCGCTCGCCGACCAGTGCGGTCACGACCGTATCGAAGCCGGAGCTTTGCGCCAGCATGGCGAGCAGGGTGGTCTTGCCGACGCCCGAGCCTGCGAAAACGCCGATCCGCTGGCCGCGGCAGAGCGGCGAAAACAGGTCGACCACGCGCACGCCCGTCCGCAAGGGGGTGCGCACGCGCGTACGGTTCATCGCAGGAGGAGGGCTTGCGTCTGTCGACATCACCCGCTCGCCGACGGGCAATTCGCCGGCGCCGTCGAGCGGTTCGCCCAGCGCGTTGACGACCCGGCCTTTCCAGCCGGGATGGGGCGAGAGCGCCTTTGGCGGCAGGCGGTATGCCACCAGCCCGATGCCGGCTGCGATATGTGAATCGAATGGCTTGGCGGTGACGCCGTCGCCGTCGATGCGAACCACTTCGCCGAGTTGCACCTGATTGTCTATCTCAAGCCCGATCAGTTCGCCGAGCCTTACGTAGCGCGACAGGCCGGATATGCGATAATGCGTCGGGGCAACGGCTGAAACGACGCCGCCGACCCGCACTGTCGGCACGTCCTTGCGCAGCGACGCGAGCGAGGATTCGAGCAGTTCAAGCGGGTTCATCCCGGTCTTTTGTTCCGTCGTCAACGGCTACGCCTTCGACGGTTCGCCAAGCGAACGGATGGCGTTTTGCATCGTGCCCTCGGAACCCTCGATCAGGGAGCTGACGCTCTGGAACGCACGTGTTGCGTTCATCATCTGCGTCAGTTCCGACAGCGGGTCGACGTTCGATCCCTCAACATAGCCCTGCTGGAAGCCCGCATAGACGAAATCAATGACGGCCGTGGCAGCATGGTCCGGAATGACGCCCGAATTGCCGAAACGCTCCAGCCTGGCGCCGGCAGGAATGTTGAACAGGCCAAGCACCCCGACCTGGTTGATGCCTTGCGAAACGGTGCCGTTGCGGCCGATCGTCAGGGGGCCCGCGTCGGGGTCTACCATGATCGGCCCGCCACCGGCATCGAGCACCGGGTAGCCGTTGACGGTTTGCAACTCGCCGGTGTTGCTGATCTGCATGCGGCCGTCCCGCGTGTAGACCGTGCCGGCGGGACCGGCAAATGCCATCCACGTATCGCCGGCGGCAACGGCGACGTCGAGCGTGTTTCCCGTCGTGTTGCCGACGACGGCGACGTCGAGATTGTTTCCCGTCTGCGTTATGCCTCCAGGCCTTCGCGAGATGAAATTGTCGCCTGGCGAGGCGAAGGCGACGGGCTGGGTCGCGGCGCGCGACAGCGCGGTTTCGAACTTGACCGCATCGGCTCGGAACGCAGCCGTTTTCATGTTGGCCATGTTGTTGGCGATGGTCTCAAGCCTCTTTTCGAGTGAGACCTGGGCGGAGAGGCTGACATAGAGCGCCGATTGCATGGGCTTATCTCCCGGATCTGAGGCTTGCCAGGGCCTGGGTCGTATACTCGCCGAGGCGCACAAAATCGAACGCCGCAGCAATTAAAGAGCGGAGCACGATGCTAAGCCCGTCGTGAAGGTCGGCCGTCAAGCTGGTGCGAGGCTGTCGTGACGATGTCGATGTCAGCTTCGTGCAAGTCTCGTTGCCTAAGTGATTCGTATCCTTAGGTAGGAGCGGGGCGCTTTGAGTATTCTCTTCGGTGTCATCATCACGGTCGCCAGCCTGCTGGGCGGCTTCATGGCGCTGGGCGGACATCTCAGCGTGATCTGGCAGCCATGGGAGTTCGTCATCATCGCCGGCATGGCGCTCGGGATCTACATCATCGCAAACCCATGGAAGGTCGTCGTCGACACCGGCTTTGCGACGGTGCAGGCGGTTACTGCCGCCGTTCCGAAGGAGCGTCACTACCTGGACCTGCTCGGCCTCCTGCACGCCCTGATGCGCGAGGTACGGAACAAGGGCCGCAATGAAGTGGAGGTGCATATCGACGACCCGTCATCGTCGGAGATCTTCAAGGCGTTCCCGACCGTGCTGGCCAACAAGGCCCTGACGCATTTCGTTTGCGACTATTTCCGCCTGATCGTCATGGGAAGTGCGCGGTCTCACGAAATCGAGGCGCTGATGGACGAGGAGATCGACACGCTCGTTCGCAGCAAGCTCAAGCCGTACAGTTCCCTGATGACGGTGGCGGAAGGTCTTCCGGCGCTTGGAATCGTCGCGGCTGTCCTTGGCGTGATCAAGGCGATGGGTGCGATCGACCAGTCCCCCAAGCTGCTCGGCGGCCTGATCGGTGCGGCGCTGGTCGGAACATTCGCAGGTATCTTCCTGTCCTACGGTCTCGTGGCGCCCCTGGCCCAGAAGATCAAACTGGTGCGCGAGGCGCGATGTCGCCTCTACATCATCGTCAAGCAGACGCTGCTTGCCTTCATGAACGGCGCGCTGCCGCAAATTGCCATCGAGCACGGCCGCAAGATGATCGGTCCGGGCGAGCGGCCCTCGATCGACGTTGTCGAGAACGAAACGATCGCCGGCGCAGCGGCGAAGGGCGCCGGTGCCGAACAGGCAGCGAAAGCGGGAGCGAGAGCCTAGTGTCGGAAATCAAGCAGGGGGCGTCGGAACAGGCATCGGATCAGCTGCTCGGGGCTGCCGGAATTTCCATCGAACGCATGCCGATGCTGCATGTGATCTTCGACCAGATGACCAATCTGTGCTCGGAAAGCCTTCGTTCGATGTCGCCCTCGCAATCGTATTTTTCGCTAAGCGGCGTCGGCAGCAGCCGCCTCTCCGACATACTCGATCAGTATGAGGGGGAGGCGATTGCAGCGGTATTCTATACCCAGGCCTGGGACGCGCGAATCCTGATCGGCTTCGATCGCGATTTTGTCTACACGATGATAGAGCTGCTGTTCGGCGCTGATGGGGCGGAGCCGCCGCTGGACATGCCGAGGGTATTCTCGAACGTGGAGCTTCACGTCGCGCAGGCGCTTTTCGAGCGGTTCGGCAAGGTCCTGCAGTCGTCGTTTGCCCGCGCTTCGGACGTGACGTTCAATCTGGAGCGCGTCGAAACGAGAATGGATTACCTTGCGATCGGCCGCCTCAACAACATGGCGGTGTGTGCCAGGATACTGCTGCAAGGGCTCGACAGGGGCGGCGAGATGTTCATCGTCATTCCGCACTCGGCCCTCAATCCGATCCGCCAGGCCTTATCCCAAATCGTGACCGGCGAGTCTGCGTCATCCGATCCGAAATGGAGCAGGCAGCTGCACAGCGAAATCCAGCGCACCGAGGTGGTGCTCAAGGCAGTGCTCGAGGAGCGGCCGTTCACCCTTGGAGAGGTCGCCAATTTCCACGTTGGACAGGTCATCAAGCTCAATGCCACGCCGGACACGATGGTGCGGCTCGAGTGCAACAATCAGCGGCTGTTCTGGTGCCAGATGGGTCAGCTCAACGGCGTCTATTCGCTGCAAGTGAAAGAATCGGCGGATCAAAAGCGGGAATTCATCGATGGCATCCTATCTCGTTGACCTCATTCTGCTCGCAGCCCTGCTCTTTACGAGTATTCGGGTGACGAAGATGCACCGCGAGCTGGTGCGCTTGCGTGCCCACCAGGGTGACTTCACCCTCGTTCTCGGGAAGACGGCCGATACCGTCGACAACATGGTCGTCATGGTGCGCGAGTTCAGCGCCGACGGACAGCAGCTGGTCAATGTCCTGGGCGAGAGGATCGAAGAGGCGCGCAAGACAATACTGGACATCGAGGCTCACGGCGCGGCGTCGCGCGGACAGGCATGAGTAGCGTTCGATTTCGCCGGCAGCGACGAAGAGCGTTCGAGCGTTGCTGCTCGGGCTGCTGCTTCATGCGGCTGATTTGATCACAGAAATAGCGGCGTGAACCGGTGCACTACCCGTGCAACGGCGGCCAGCAACAGAACCATCGAGAAGGCAGGTGACATGAAGCGGCCGTTTGAAACCGATCTGACCAACCCGGCGGCGCCGAATGCGTCCGATACGTTCAAGCCTGAGGCGTCGTCCTTTGGGAAACTCGCGGACCTTGCTGCCCGCGCCGCCGAGGAGACCAGCCGGCTCAGCAATCTCGAGCCGATCCTGCGCATTCCGGTTACGGTGCAGGTTCTTCTCGGATCCGCGACCATGCCGGTTGCCGATCTGATGAAACTGGGGCGGGGTGCCGTTATTCCGCTTGATCATCGCGTTGGCGAGCCGGTTGAGGTCGTGGTCAACGGGCGCATCGTGGCACGCGGCGCGGTTGTCGTCGTTGAGGACGAAAATTCACGATTCGGCGTGTCGCTGACGGAGATCGTTGGGGGGAACACCGGAGATCACGAGATTTAAAGAGATCTTCGCATGGCATTCAATGCACCCGTCAAGCGTAATTCCGATGTCAAGCCGCTTCGTGGATCCGAGAAGGTCGCCGCGCTGCTGCTGGCCATGGGCCGGGAACTGTCCGGCTCCGTGCTCAGGGAATTCGACCCCGAAGAGATAAGGATCGTCACGCGGGCGGCTGCGGAGCTGAAGCCGATTTCAACTCCCGAGCTCGAAGCCATCATCGAGGAATTTGCCCAGAACTTTTCCGCGGGCCCGAACATTCTCGGAAATATCGGCGAGCTTGAGAAACTCCTGAACGGCGTTATTCCCCCCGAACAGATATCGGACATCATATCGGAGGTGCTGGGCAACAAGACCAAATCGGTCTGGGACAGAATTTCACACGTCTCCGAGAGCCTGCTGGCGAACTACCTGCTCAAGGAGCATCCGCAGACGGCCGCACTGGTGCTGTCGCGGGTGAAGCCGGCTTGTGCCGCACGGGTGATGAGCCACCTGCCGTCCGATATCCGGCACGATCTCATGCGCCGCATGCTGAGCCTCAAGCCGGTGGTCGAGGAGGCGATGAGCATCATCGAGAAGACGATGCACGAGGATTTCATGATCAACTTCGCGCGCAATCTTGCCTCGGATACCTACCCGCGCATGGCCGACATCATCAACAAGATGGAGCGGAGCCAGATGGAGGAGTCGCTGCAGAACCTCACGGAATCGCGACCGAAGTCGGCCGAGATTCTGAAAGGCATGCTGTTCACCTTCGACGACATCATCAATCTTACGTCGAAGGCGCGCATGCTGATCTTTGACCAGGTCCCGACGGATCGCGTCGTGACGGCGCTGAAGGGATCCGACACGAGCTTTCGCGAGCTCATTCTGTCTTCGTTGGCGTCGCGGACCCGGCGGCTGGTCGAGCACGAACTCGCGAGCGGCATCCCGGCCAATCAGCGCGAGATTCTCGATGCGCGGCGCTCGATCACGGATCTCGCGCTTGAAATGGCAGGACGCGGAGAAATCGAGCTTAACCCGGATCAGGAAGATCAGCCGGTGTTCACCTAAAGATCGCCTGAAGTGTCCGAGGCACCCGAAAAGGAAAGTAAAACCGAAGAGCCGACGGAAAAGAAGATTCGCGATTCCGTGGAGAAGGGCAAGATTCCGGTCTCTCGAGAAGCGTCGATCTTCGCATCGATGATCGCGCTTCTGATCAGCTTGAGTTTTCTCACGGTCGATAGCGTACGGAACCTGACATCGACTTTGGCCCGGCTGATCGACGATCCGTCCGGAATCCGCATCCGAAACGGTGCAGATGCCACGGAATTCCTGACCGTTGTTGGAACGAGTGCGGCCCGGATGTTGCTCCCGATTGTCGTCGTCCTGGCGTTGGCAGGGTTGGCGTCGTCGTTTCTGCAGAACGCGCCGCGGATCGTGTTCGAGAGAATCAAGCCGGAGCTTTCCCGAATTTCGATCACGCAGGGCTGGGGAAGAATTTTTGGCGGCCAGGGCCGCGTAGAGTTCGCGAAGTCTGTATTCAAGTTTCTCGCCATTAGTTTTGTTGTCACATTGATATTGCGGGCTGAGGAGGCTGTGGCCGTGAATGCATTGTTCGGCGATCCGACCGCCGTTCCTGAACTTATTCTGACGACAGCGATGCGGCTTGTATCGGCGATCAGCATCGCAACGATCGTGCTTGTCGCACTCGATCTGGTGTGGGCGCGCTTCCACTGGCGTCGTGAATTGCGGATGACCAAACAGGAGTTGAAGGACGAGTTCAAGCAGGCGGAGGGCGACCCTTTGACGAAGGCGCGGCTGCGGTCGCTGGCCCGTGATCGTGCGCGCAAGTCGATGCTGGCGGCGGTACCTCGGGCGACGCTGGTGATCGCGAATCCGACCCACTACGCCATCGCGCTGAAGTACCAGCACGGCGAGGACGCGGCACCCACGGTGCTTGCAAAGGGGCAGGACCTGATCGCGCTGAAGATCCGGGAAATTGCCGAGCAGAACAATGTTCCGGTCGTCGAAGACAGGATGCTGGCGCGATCGATGTACGAGGCCGCGCTGATCGACCGGGTGATCCCCTCGGAGTTCTTTCGCCCGGTGGCCGAAATCATCTACTTCTTGCATGCACGCAAGAAGAAGGTGGATGCGTGATGCGAGCGGCGACAACTGCGTCGCCAGCCTCGGACAAGTTTGGGTTCGTATACCCTGCCATCGATTGATCATGCCGAGGATGCCGTGGGACCTGTCTACCTCTTTGATATCGCCTCATCGCACGCGCAGTGGATGTCGCTGAGGCAGGCGGCGATCTCGTCGAACGTCGCCAACGCAAATACGCCCGGTTACAAGGCACAGGACATCGAACCCTTCAACAAGCTGCTCGATGCGAAAGTGGTTGCAGTCACCGTCACGTCTCCGATGCACATCGCCACCGGACCGTCGATGCGGGCGCAGGCGATGCGCAAGGGGGAGAGTTGGGAGGTCGTTCACTCCGGCAACTCCGTCAGCCTGGAACAGGAAATGCTGAAGGCCGGCGACATCAACCGGGATTATTCCTTGAATACGGCCATCGTGAAGTCGTTTCACCGCATGTTCATGGCCAGTGCAAAGGGCTAGTGGGAGGGGCGGATGATCGATCCATTGCAGGCGTCCGTACAGATCGCGAGTTCCGGGCTCGAGGCGCAGTCGACGAGATTGCGTATCGTTTCCGAAAACCTAGCCAACGCAAATTCGACCGGGCGTACCGCGGGCTCCGAGCCGTACCGGCGCAAGACCACGACGTTCAGCGCGGAAATGGATCGCGCGGCCGGCGTGCGGATCGTGAAAGTGAAGGACGTAGGCGTCGACCGCGCTCCATTCCGGCTCGACTATGAACCGAGCCATCCGGCGGCGGATCAGAGCGGTTACGTCAAGTTGCCGAACGTCAACTCGCTGATCGAAATGGCGGACATGCGTGAAACAAACCGGTCCTACGAGGCCAATCTCCAGGTCATCAAGCAGGCGAGATCGATGGTGTCGATGACGATCGATCTCTTGAGAGGTGCGTGATGCTTCAATCGGTATCTTCGGTAATGAGCAGCGTCGACGGCATCGGTGGCGTAGCCAGGGCGAGCGAGGTCGCGAAATCATCGCAAGCGGCTGCGCCGGCGGGTTCGGCGGCGCTTGGCTTTGGCGGTGTCATGGAGCAGGTCGCGGCCGATGCGATCGGCGCGCTCAAGGCCGGCGAGGCCGCATCGATCTCCTCCGTTCAGGGAAAGGTGTCGGCCCAGCGCGTGGTGGAGGCTGTCATGACGGCTGAGCGGAC
>PNLC01000013.1 GCA_013822885.1 Bradyrhizobium sp. | reverse complement strand
GCCATGCGTTCGGCAACCCAGCCCTTGAGTTCCTTGACCGACTCGCAGCCGACGGCAAGCTTGATGAGATGAAGCGGCATGATCCCGCCGATGTAGCGGCCCGCGCGCGCTTTGGAAAGATCACTCGTTGTTATCAGCTGTGGGTGCCGCAGCGGTCGGCGCGAGCTGGACCGGCGCCCGTTTCGCAGGTGGTGGTGGCGGCGGCTTCTTGGCAGCGGCCGGCGCCGGCTGTGTCGCTGCCGCAGCTGCGGGCGGGGCCGGACGCGGCGCGGACGGAGCCGCCGTGGCGGCCGGTGGCAGCTTGGGCGCGGCGCCGAGCGGCGGCTCGGGATTCATGATGCTGATCGGCGGCGTCGAGGCCGAGGTCGGGAATTCGGCGTTGGTCGGCTTGCCGGTGGGCATCGAAGGCGGCAGTCCGGCGAGCAATCCCGAGGCAGCCTGCGGCGGCGCGTTCCAGGAAGGCGCGTAGCGCGTGACCAGGTTCTCATAGACGCGCTCGTCCATATTGGCCGCGATCTGGTTCTTATTGGTCAATGAGCGGAACAGCGGGCATGCCTGTGGCGTGCAGCGGTCGCGCGTCGTCAGCACGTAGGCTATCAATCCGTAGCGGTCCCGCTCCACGGCGCGGCGCAGCGCCACCAGGTCGGAGCCGGCGCCCTTGTTTGCCGTGGCGACGTCGCCGAGCGAAATCAGCAGCGTGATCTGGTTGGCCGCGTAGGCCACCGCCGCGGCGGCCGACTCGGCGGAGCCGAACAGCGTCTTCTCGCAGGCGCTCAGGACAGCGTCACCCGCAAGGTCGTCGATACAGGAAAGCTGCGGCAAGGCCGCACTGGCCGGCGGAACGTAGCGGGCCTCGGCGGGCGCGGCCCGGGTACCCGCGCTGAAGCCCTGGACCACCATGGTCCCGGCGACAGCGATCGAAATCAATGTCAGCACTGCCAACGTCGTGTTGGCCACGGACCTGTCGGCGCGCAGCACCATGACCAGAACGACGAGCCCGAAAAATGCCGCTGCGGCGAGCGTCAACCACATCGGAAAGTTCGGTGAACGCCAGATCTGATCCAGCGAAGCAGGCAAGGCCCAGTTCATGCGCGGTGTCCCTCAACGCAGCATAAGACGCGATCGGCGCAAGACGAATGCGTTTTTACGGCATCGCCTTGCGGCAGAAGGTCCCTTGAACGGGGCCATTTGACGGCGTTCGAAATGGAACCGCGTCGCAGGCCTGCTTGCGCACAGACGTTTCAGGTAATCGCGAGCTGGCTTTCCTTGGCGACCCGTTCGAACGCTTCGGTCGAACTCTTGATCCGGTACTGGCAATCGTCGCCATCGGTAGGAAGCAGCCGGATCACCTCATAGGTGCCGCTGGCGGCCGGGCGGGCAACATTGCTGGCTGTAAAATAGACAGTCTCTCCAACGGAGTACTTATGCTTCAACGCCCTCTCCATCACGCAAGAACACCGGCCGTGCTCACAGTCCCGCTAGCTTTCGGCCTATTTGAGAACCCTGCGGCAACCTAGCACACCAGCCGGCGCAAAGGCCAGTGGCATGGAGGCATGGCAAACACGCGAATTCCGCATATTTTTCAGAGCGATAAACCGGTGTCATTGCCGGTTCCGGAAATCCGCGTGGCGGTAATCTGGTCCGCCTTGGTACCCGGGCGGCGGCGGCGAACCCGCCCCACCGCGGGCCTAGACCGTCTCGAACCGTTCGATGATGAGCGTCTCGGCCAGGCCGGCGCGGGTCCATTCCTGGAACGCGGGCAGCGACAGCATCGCATCGAAATAATGCCGCGCCTCGCCGGGTACCTCGATTGCATAGGTGCGAAACCGATGCACCACCGGCGCGAACATCGCATCCGCGCCGCCGAAAGCGCCGAACAGGAACGGCCCTTCCTTTCCGTAACGCCGATAGCAATCCGCCCAGATCTCCTGGATGCGCGCCACATTGGCGCGCGCGTCGCCGGACAGTTCAACGGCGCCGATCGGCCGGTGCAGGTTCATGCCGCATTCGTTACGCAGCGCCATGAAGCCGGAATGCATCTCGGCTGAAATCGAACGCGCATGCGCGCGGCGCGCGCGGTCTTCCGGCCACAGCCTGGTCTGCGGAAATTTCTCGGCGAGATACTCGATGATCGAAAGCGAATCCCACACCGTGATATCGCCATCGATCAACGCCGGCACCTTGCCGGCCCGCGAAAAGCTCAGTATCCGGTCCTTGTCGGCCTTGTCGTCGGTGTAAAGCGGAATGAACTCTTCTTCGAAGGGGATGTCGTTGGCGCGAAGCGCCAGCCACGGCCGCATCGACCATGACGAATAGTTCTTGTTGCCGATGACCAGTTTCAACATGTGCGGGGATATCCAGTTGGCAACGTCATCTTGGCATAGCGCGCCATAGGCGTTCAACCTGTACACCGCCATGACCGGGCGATCGCGGGGAGAAGGATCTCCGCCTGGGTGTCGCATTCCACCATGATCGAGAAATTGTGGTTGGACGGGTCGAGCGGACCCGCTCCAATCGCCATGTAGCGCTGGTCGCCAAGAGTGAAGGCCGCGATCTTGACGCTGCCCGCCGGGCCGCTCGGGGTATCGACCGGCAGTGGTGAGATCCAGCCTTAGAATTTTCTTTGTGGTCAGAAAGACCTGGCCGCGCTTCACGCCCGAGGCGCACAGGCCCTCGCCGACCTCGCGCTCGTTGTCCGACATTCTGTGCGACGTGGCGATAGCCGCGCCCAGCGCCTGCTCGACGATGCGCGCAGGTGCGTCCGCGATTGTCCCGGGATCGAGCCGCCAATATGGCCCGCGGGGACAGCCGTGCCTACTCAGCCGGGTTCGGATTCCGTCGCCAGCGCCGCGAAGACGGTTTCCGGCGAATGGGCGATCACGGCCAGCAGCGCGCGCGCCGGGCCGCGCGGGGCGCGCTTGCCCTGCTCCCAGTTGCGGATGGTCTCGACGGGGACGCCGAGCCTTGCCGCGAATTCGATCTGCGTGAGTTGCGCGCGGCGGCGCAGATCGCGCACGGCAGGCAATGCGGCAGGATCGCAGGCCGCTCCAGTGGCCGGTGAGGTCGTGCGCGCGGGCGTCGCCGGCACGAGCGGAAACTCCTGCCCGTCCCGCAGTTCGACGATCCGTCCGTCCGCTTTCAGCCGCAAGCGCTGCATGTCGACCTCGTGAGCTAACATCATCCGCGAAGCGCGTTAAGGTCCGATTAACGATAAAAAACCAGGCTACTTCAGCCCGAACCACAGCGTGGCGATGCCGAGGAACGAGAAGAAGCCGACCACGTCGGTGATGGTCGTGACGAACGTGCCCGACGCAACGGCGGGATCTGCCCGCACCCGGTCCAGCACCATGGGGACGAGGATGCCGCCGAGCGCGCCCGCAATCAGGTTGCAGATCATGGCAAGCCCGATCACGATACCGAGGCCCGGGATCTTGAACCAGGCCACGGCAGCAACGCCCGTGATGACGGCAAAGGCGAGCCCGTTGACGAGGCCGACCATCGCCTCGCGCATGACGACGCGGTACGCATTGTTGGAACCGAGCTCGCGGGTGGCGAGTGCCCGCACCGCCACCGTCATGGTCTGGGTCGCGGCGTTGCCGCCCTGGCTCGCCACGATCGGCGCCAGCACCGCGAGCGCCACCATCTTTTCGAGTTGCCCCTCGAACAGGCCGAGCACCGCGGACGCCAGAAACGCGGTCGCCAGATTGACCAACAGCCAGTTGAAGCGGGCGCGCGCGATGGTCCAGACGTTGTCGGAGAGTTCTTCGTCGCTATTGACGCCACCCAGCGCCTTGAGGTCCTCGTCCGCCTCCTCCTCGATGACGTCGACGACGTCGTCGATGGTGATGACGCCGACCAGCCGGTTCGTGGTGTCGACGACGGGAGCTGCGACCAGATTGTACTTCCCGAACATCCGCGCGACCTCGGCGAGGTCGGCGAGCACCGGGACCCGGCGGCGGTCTTCCTCGATCAGGTCCGAGAGCGGCACCGGCCGGCGGGCACGCAGCAGCGTGTCGAGCGACACCGCGCCCTGCCAGTGCTGCTCGGCATCGACCGCGTAGATCTCGTAGAAGCGGTCGGGCAGATCGGGCGTGTCGCGCATGTAGTCGATCGCCTGGCCAACGGTCCAGTCCGGCGGCACCGCGATGAACTCCGACTGCATGCGCCGGCCCGCGGAATTCTCCGGATAAAGCAGACTACGTTCCAGCGGCGCGCGCTCGGCCGGCGGCAGCTTGTCGAGGATCTCTTCCTTGTCCTCAGCGTCGAGGCCTTCGAGCAATTCGACGGCGTCGTCGGACTCCAGTTCGCGCACGCCTTCCGCGACCGTCTCGGGTTCGAGTTCCTCGAGAATTTCCTCGCGGACGGCATCGTCGACCTCGTTCAGCGCCGAGAAGTCGAAATCGGTGCCGGTTAGTTCGACGAGCTTGACGCGGTCTTCGGGTTCGAGGGCGCCGATCAGATCGCCGAGATCGGCCTCGTGAAGTTCGGCCACCACCTCGCACAACTGCGGCCGGTCGGCCGCGGCGATGGCGCGGGCAATTTCCTCGACGAATTCATGCCGGAGTTGGCCTTCTTCATCCCGCATCGGCTGGTCGAGCAACGAGCCCTGCGCGGGGCGCTCTACGTCGGCTTGGGCAGCGTCGATATTCTCGGCCATGCCGTGCCTCGCCGGTTTGACAGAATGAGAAAACTCGTCTGAGCTATCGCAGCACGCATTACCCAATCGGCAACACAAAGCGCAATGCCAAATATGTCCAACTGCGAATGACCGGAAAGTCCATCACCGCGCTGTGCTCGGCGGTCACGGCATTGATCCTCTTTGTGGTGGCAGCACAGGCCACTGAATGCCCGCGCAAGGACGCGCTCGGCACCTCACGCGTTCTCACCGTCGATGCCGCTACCTCGCCGCGCGTGGGCATGAAGAGTTTTCCGCAGACACTGCCCCTCGAAGACCGCGAAGTCGTACTGACTTTCGATGATGGACCATGGCCGGGCACGACGCCGAAAGTGCTGGCGGCGCTGGCGCACGAATGCGTGCGCGCCACCTTCTTCCTGATCGGCAAGCCCGCCTCCGAACGCCCCGAAATGGTGCGAAGACTGGCCGCCCAGGGTCATACCGTCGGGCATCACACCTGGACCCATCACAATCTCAAATACATGAAACCGGACAACGCGGCCGCGGAGATCGACAAGGGCATTGCCGCCGTCGAGACGGCGCTGCACGGAAGGGCCACGACCACCCCGAGCACGCCGTTTTTTCGGTTTCCGTTTTTTGACATGACACCGGCAACGCTGGAAGACCTGCAACGGCGCCGCATCGTCGTATTCGGCGCCGACCTCTGGGCCAGCGATTGGCAACCGATGACGCCGGCGCAACAACTGAAACTGCTCACCGAGAGGCTGCAAATCGCGCGCAAGGGCATCATCCTGCTGCACGATCCCAAGACGCAGACTGCCGCCATGCTGCCGGCCTTCCTGCGCTGGCTCCGCGACAACCGCTACCGCGTGGTCCACATCGTTCCGGCCAATGCCAAAACCGTGACCGGCAAGGCACATTAAAGCCAAAATCGACGTGAAATTCATGGGTTTAAAACAGATTCCTGAGAGCTCGTGTAAGAATGGCGTTCTCAGACAGCGTTTTCGAACGAAGTGGTTCGCGTCGAAATAGTGATTGAACCCTGGTTCTGAATCATCAGGCCCGGGGTTGGGGAATGAAGCCGGGGTCGTATGATCGCTAGCGTATTTGGGGCACTCCGGCTGCGGTCCGCTCCCGCTTTGAGTCTGGCCGTACTGGCCTGTATCACCGCACAGAACGCCTCGGCCGCCGACTGCCCCGGCCATCCCGATGCGATCGGCACTTCACGCACGATTGTGGTCGATCCGCGTCAGTATCCCATCATCGGCACCATGCAATACGGCAAGACGCTGCCGCTGAAAGATCGCGAGGTGGTGCTGACGTTCGACGACGGGCCGCTGCCGAAATACAGCAATCAGATTCTGGACATTCTCGCCGCCCACTGCGCGAAGGCGACCTTCTTCCTGGTCGGACGCCAGGCCAGTGACAATCCCGAAGGCGTCCGCAAGGTGCGCGACGCCGGCCACACGGTGGCTACGCACACCCAGAACCATCCAACCGGCATGGATCGCCTGCCGCTCGACCGCTCCAGGCAGGAGATCGAACAGGGCATCGCGTCGGTGACCGCGGCGCTGGCCGACGGCACCGCGCCCGCGCCATTCGTTCGCATGCCCGGCCTGCGCACCAACGACGGGATCGAGGAGTTTGCGCGCGCCAAGGGGCTTCAGGTCTGGAGCGCCGATTTTCCCGCCGACGACTGGCGTGACGTATCCGCCGCGCGCGTCTATGAGCTTGCGATGAAGCGTCTGCATGCCAAAGGAAAAGGCATCCTGCTGCTGCACGACATTCAGCCGCGCACGGTCGCTGCATTGCCGAGGATTCTGCACGAATTGAAAGTGCGCGGCTATCGCATCGTTCACGTGGTGCCCGCAGGCCCGGGACGGCCCGCGACGCCGACCGAGCCGCAACAATGGCAGTTGCATTCAGCGTCGGAGATGGTGGCCGTCTCGCTTTGGCCAAAAATTCCGAGGTTCGTGTTTGCCGGCACTGCCGCCCTCCCCGCCCCTGCGCTGTCCGGCTTCGGCTGGCGCAGCACTGATCTCGACGCACGCACACAGCGGCGCGCGCGCGGCGTTCCCTTGCCACGCGCCACGCTCTGGCCGAGACAAGCAACATTGGCGCAGCAGCAGACGCCTGCCGCGCTGCCCGTTCCGGCCGCGAGCATTTTCAAGCTTCCGGAATCAACCCGCGTGACGATGCTGGCAAAGGTGCTGGCCGAGGGTCCCACAAGGGCTCCTGGCGCACAAACGCCGCGGGCTACGGAGGTATCCGCCAAGCTCGCCGGCAAACCGCGCCGTCAACGCGGTCCAGGCGCGGTTCAGCCCGCGGCATCCGTGACACAGCCGCCCGAGGAAGCCAACGGGACCGCGCCGAGGCCTGCGGCGCCCACAAGGAAGAACCGCCGATCCGCTCACGTTGCCGGCTAGACTTAGAACAAGCGCTGACGCGTCGCCTGTGCGGCTCAGTTCGTTACGATCTTGGCGATGCAGAGCAGGATGACGAGGGCGAGGAACAGCAGGTCGATATAGGCCTTCATCTCGCCGGCGTAGCGGAGAGCAGAGACATCGCCGACGATCTGCTTGCGCGCGGTTGCGGCATTCGGTCCTTCGGCCGCCGCCACGGCCAGGCGCCGCGCCTCGCCCTCCAGCCGCTCGATGCGCTGGAAAAAGTGAAACGACCGCAGGGCGGACGCCGCATGCATGCCGGCATAGACCAGCACGAGAACCGCGACCACCACGCGATGCTGGTACTTCTCCAGGAAGTTCAGAGCGAGGTAGACCAACGCCAGGAACACAAAGTTGGAAAGGAACCGGTAGGCGTAGCTCAGGAACAGCATCGATATGCTCCAGGTCGTTTTTGGAAGTGCCGAACTGCGGCGGGCGGACCGGAATCACCGGCCGGCGGCGACCCTAGATTACGCGAACGCCGCTAAAGCAAGGCATCAACCAGCGCCCCACGCCAAAGGAATTACGCGCCGTGTCATTGCGGACACGCTTACTCCCGGTTGAAGCGGCTGGGCTCAGACCACCTGCAGGATCTGTGGTGCGCGCGGAGGCGCGGTCGCCTTTATTGCGATCGAAATCAACGAGTTACAAAGGTGTGTCGAACCATACAGGGCGTTTCGAACCCAAAAGTGTCTTTCGGAGGTGCGTCCAACACGAGCGCTCGGCGGCAGAAGCAGATCGACGCCCTGCTAGGTCATGTAACGGCCAGCGTCGATATGGATCGTCTGGCCCGTGAGGTACTCCGTCTCGAGGATCATTCGGAGCGCTGGCCACATTTCGTCGGGACGACCAAGTCGACCGAGCGGCAACGTTGCGGCGTCGGGCAGATTGAGCTGATTGATCATGTCGCTTTCGACAAACGATGGAGCGATCGCGTTCGCTGTTATCCGGTCGGATCGAAGATTGATCGCGTAGTAGTGCATCAGCCCCTCGACGCCAGCTTTTGATGCGGCATAGGCGGCAGATATGCTTCCCCCGGTGCGCGCGGCACCGGATGACAGAAAAATCAACCGGCCGCCCCGTTCCTGCAAATGGGGAATCGCGGCTTGGGATACCAAAAAGGCCGACAAGAGATTGTATCGTATGGCGCGCTCGAAGGTTGCCTGATCGAGGTCTTCACGCCTTATTACTTCGCCGATGCCGGCATTGTTGACGACTGCATCCAGGCGGCCAAGGGCCCCGACCACGCCATTGATGACCCGTGTAACATCTCCTCGCTCGCTAACGTCACCTCTAAGCGACAAGGCGCGTCCGCCGGCGGCCTGGATGATTTTTACTGTCTTGGTGGCTTCCGTCTCGCTGGAGCGATAGTTGATGACGGTGTCGTATCCAGACGAGCCGGCCGCGACGGCAAGCGCGCGGCCGATCCCCCTTGACGCGCCGGTCACGAGAATAACTTTTCGCTCGCTCATGATGATCTCCGCGCGCGCCGCGACTGCTACTCCAGCTCGGCACATATCAGCAGCAGGTCCGCCATATCTTCGGCAAGCTCATCGTCCTTTTGCGAGAAGCGCCGCGTCTGAATCGGGTAAAAGATCAGCCGCTGCTGCAATAGCGCGTATATGGCAGAGGTGCCGAGGTCGAGCCGTCGCTGATACGCCTTGGAACTGGCCTTTTCTGGCCGCGCAATGACAGCCTGAATTCGGGAGGCGGCATGGAGAACCAGTGATGCTGCTCGCTCATAGATCTCCTTGTCGCCGAGCAACATTCCGGCGCGCATCAGGTGCCTGTTAGCGCTGTAATGATTTACAAGCCCGCGGGCCAGCACGGTGGCGGCTTCCCGCGCGGTCCGCCCCTTCCAGCGCTCGGGGTCCGTCGCCATGTCGACCCCCTGCTTGAACCGTTCGCTGGTGGTCTCGTGAAGCGCCGCCAGGATGCTGTTTTTGTTACGAAAGCGCGCGTAGATCGAAGCTAGACCGCACCCCGACTTCTTCTCGATATCCGCCATGGTGATCTCGTCGAAGGATTTCTGTCGAAGCAGATGTTCGAGGGCCGCGAGAATGCGCTCAAGGCTCTCGGCGCTGCGCGCCTGCTTGGGCGCGTTCACGCGGTCCAGGCGGGAAACCACGCCCAAGTCGTAGCCGATGACTTTTGATTTGGAGCGCATCATGATCTCCGGGAACTACGGGAGTGGCGTGCTGGCGCACACATTGGGCTACTTGCCCGCGGCGCCGAGCTGCCGAAGGAAGGTCCGGTAATCCGTCCGGACGAATTCTTCCACGAGAAGTCCGTCGTCATCAAACCTGAAGATGTTGATAAGGTCCCACGTTACCCGCGCCCCGTTGGGAGGGAGCGAGCCTGCGGGCGACTTGGTGAACTCGCGCACAAATCGCCCCTCGATCCAGGTCTGGCACGCGATCAGATTTCCTTCGACAATCATGATGCCGCGCCTGATCGACCGATCGTCAAACGCCGCCCTGACCGACTCAAAGTAGGCGTTCAGTCCCGCATAGTCCGTCTGATACCCGCCAGGTCCGTGAAAGCGGAAATTCCTGGTGTCGAAGTAGCTGGCGATTTCGTCCGCAGGCCCGCCGAGCACCTCCAGCTCACCGGCCTTGATCAGCCGGGCTGTCAGCTCGTCTCTGGTAAATTTCTGGGTCATCGCTGCTTTCCGTTGCGCATTGGCGTTTGTCGGCGACACTGCCACGCCCATGACGCCGGCAATTCCGCACTGGATCGCTTCACGTCGATTCATGTTCCTCCTGACGTCGGCTCACCCAGCACAAATGGGCCTGCATCGCATAAGCCTTCGACGAACTCGCCGCTTCGCCCGTCGCGGATCCTTATAAATATAATCATATTACAATTATATTTCAAGAGGATTGGGCGCCATGAATAAACTCAATTCTCGAAGCCGAGTTCGATAACTCGGCTTCAGCAAACTTCGATAAGTGATCTTGGCCGCGTCCAGGAAGGCCGGGGCTAGAACGAGCCCGACCGAGCGGCCAATGCATTCAGCCGTTTCCGCTCGTCCTCGGTCAATCTCCGCTTCTGGTCCTCGCTCAGCCTGCCATTGCCGAGCATATGGACGGCGCTGGCAGGATCGTAGCTGTCGAGGCTGCTGCGCTTCTCCCGCCTGTCTTCCGGCGGTCCGTCCTGCGTCGTGCCATCGCCGCCGCCGTAACCGAGGACTTCGACGATGATGACCGACGGCTGGGCGTTGCCGCTGCCCTGCTGCGGCACGGCTGCCTGCTGGGCAGCGGCGCCTGCGGTGTTCGAGGCCTCCGTCAAGCCGCCGATGTTCGGTGCCTCGACCACGGGCACGCCCTTCGATTTGCCCTGGACCTCGATATTGGCCGCGTTGACCACGAAAAGCGCCGCAAGGTTGAGATTGCCGGCGACCCGAATGCCGGCGTCGCCCGCGTTCACGGTGCCCTTTGGGGCGATCAGGTCCACGTCGCCCGGTTCGGCGCCGGCGAAGCCCTCGATGGTGCCGATGCCCGAGCCGCCGATGTCGGGCTTTTCGACGATCGTGGTATTGCCATTGGCATCGGTCATGATATCGGGCCTGGTCGGCACGCGCGTCGTCTTGGCGCCGCGGCCGGCGTCGATGTCGCCGAGCGTCGACCAGATGATCTCGTCGCCGCCGCCGAAGGTGAGGATGCGCGAGCGGTTCACCACCACGTCGCGGTGGGCGAAGATGTCGATATGGCCATAGCCCAGTGTCACGAGGCCGAATCCGTCCCCGACCGGGGTGTTGAGCGCGGCGACCTGAAGGCCCCCGCCCGGCGTCAGGACGCGGATGTCGCCCTCCGACATGGTGCGGACCAGTCCGTTGCCGAACTGGACATTGCCCTTCCATCCGTCGCCCGGGAACAACGCCGCGATGGCGGCATAGCCGCGGTTGTAGCCGCCGTTGATCGGCTGCCCGTTCGCGGCCGGCGTCAACTGATCGCGGCCGGCCGCGCGCAGCTCCTGCATATAGACGTCGCGCACGAACGCCTGCCGGGTCAATTCGGGCAAGGTGTTGAAGCGAGCCCAGGCGTCGAGCGGCGCAAGCGTTTCGCCGGTGACCTCCCTGATGAACGACACCAGCCCGCGACGCGCCACATGCTCGGCGCCGCCGACACTCGTCTCGACGGCGTCGGTGAGATACAGCGGCACCCTGACGCCGCCAACGGTGGTCGTGAGCCAGCCCGCCATGGCCGCGACATTGGCCGGATCGAGATAGGCGGCGGCGAAGGCGTCGTAGGCGACGTTGCCGTTGAGGCCCGCCATCAGCGTGATGTCCGCGCCCCGCGAAGGCAGGCCCTTGATCTCGGATTGGAAGTAAGGCGTGTTGCTGTCGTAGTTGAAGGCGCGATTGCCGACGCTGTAGATATTGAGCGTCTGGGCATAGATGTCCCGGCCCGCGGACAAGAGCAGCGCCCCCGGCCCCTGGATCTCGATACCACTACCTGCCCCGACTGCCAGACCGGAGATGATGTCGTTGCCGGCCTGGATCAGGCTGACGTCGGTGGAATGGAGATTGCGCAGCCTGAAATTGATCTGCCGGATGTCCTTGCCGGCCTTGAACCAGGTCTGCTCGTTGCTGGTCACGCCAATCAAGCCAGCGTCGATCGAGCTGCCGCTGAGCGCCATTCGGTTGGTCCCGTCGATGGATCCCGCCGGCGCATAGATTCGGCTCGGCTCGTAGTCGTCGATGAGATCGAGCCGATCTGGATTCCCGCCCACATACACTGTCGGATCCGTCGAACCGCCGGTCGAGGCCGGGTTGAGCAGGAGGCGATCGAAATTAACGTCGAATGTCGGTTTAAATGGCGACGCGACAGCGGCGGCGGTCGCCCGTGCCATGAGGATCGAGCCGAGGGCGATATCGTCCGCCGCCAGAATGCGCAACTCGGCGATGGAACTTGGCATGGTCGTGATCAGACCGAGATTCGTCACCGAACCGTTCAGCGCCACAATACGGGTTCTGCCCGGGTAGCGATTTGCGCTTTTGCCCACCGCCGATCGGTTGGACAGGGACCCGTCATTATCGCGGACCGGAAAGTCATTGTCCCCCCTCGATCTGTTGGTGAGCGTGATATCGCCGCCGACTGACATCAGCGTGATCTCAGTCCGATCGGTGTAGCCGCTCATGTAGGCTGCGGAAGTCGGTGCGTAAGCCAGCAGCGGATCGGCCACCGTCTGCACGTGCATGTCGCCGGCGGTGGTGACGGTCATGCTGGCGTCGCCGAGCGCGAGTACCGGCGCCAGCCCGAAGACCGTCGTCAAAATTCCCGACGTGACGGAGACTTCGCGACCCACCCCCAGCGACGCGGCGCTGATGCTCGCCTCGCCACGACCGGCATAATACTGGCCGCCGAGGATCGCGCCGCCGGCGGTCACGGTCATGGCGCCGCCATTGTCGACCTCGAGAACCTTGTCCGACGGACTTGTCGTGCCGCCATGGACGCGGCCGGTGGTGGCCAGGGCCACCACCAGGTTGCCGAGGTCGCCGCCGGCGCTCACCGAGACATTGCCGCCGCCAAGCGCTCCAACGCCCTGTTGGAAGGCACTGTGTTTGATCCACCAACTCGATTGGTTTCCGGCGCCGGGCCAGAACAAGCCGTTACTCTGCACCAGTCCGCTGCGGTTCAGCCAGTCGGTAAAGAACTGACCTTCGGTGGACCTGATGTTGACCGAAATGTCGCCGCCGGCCGCGACGGTCAGATGGCCACCACCGGTGGCGTAAACGGCGTCGACCTTGGGCGCGAAGTCCGAATATACCGTGGTGTCCCTCTTGCCGGCGGTATAGACGGCCGAGGCGACGTTGGCGAAGCGCAGGTCGCGTCCAGCCACGACGGCGATGTCGCCCGTTCCGGTGCGGACAACCTTGCCGGCGGAATTGCTTCCAAGCGTAATCGTGCCGCTCGCCGCGGCAACCCCGGCGAGCGGTGTCACCGCCAGCGCATTGGCCGAGGTGAGATCGGCGCCCGCGACCAACCTGAGATCCCAGGACTCTCCGGTCAGTAATGTTCCGGTGGCCGAGGCGTTGGAGAACCCGTCGCTGATATTGCCGTTGATGGTCAAGTTACCCGCCGCGCGCAACGTCATGCTGCCGGAGCGCAGCGACGCGCCGAACGCGTTGGCGAGATCTAGATCCGAGCCCAACGTCAGATCGCCGTTGCTGGTGATATCGATGCCGGCCATGATCGCGACGCCGCTGGCACCGCCGAGCCGAGTGACGATGGCTGACGCGTTTGCGGCAAAGGCGTTGGCTTCGGCGACGGCGGTGCTCCATTGCGAGGCGACCGTGCCGTCCGTGGACTGGTAGCTCGTAACGCCTTCCAACACTCTCAGGCGGTCGCCGACGATGTCAGCGGCGAGATTGGTGACCTTGATGAAGTCCGGGCCGGCCTCCCGCTGCGCGCGGAAGCGCACAACGCCGCTCTCGCCGCCGGACACGTCGATAATGCCGCCCCGCACATCGAGCCTGCCATCTGCTGCCTCGAGGGTGACCCGGCCGGAGCCGAGCGTGGCATCACTAGCGCCGGCGAGCAGCGTTGCCGAGCCCATCATGACGACGCCGTTGCCGCCGCTGATGACGATGCGCCCGCCATAGGTTGCGCGGGCGTCGATCGTGCCGGTGATCGTCACCGTGCCGGTGTCGGCCGAGACTGCGAAGTCCTCGACCCGCGTGAGGCCGCCGATCTCCACATGGCCGTTACGAATGCGGAACTGACGCGAAGCGAAGAACCCGGCTGCGTTCAGCCTGTCACTGAGGCCGGCAAAGTCCGGCAATGCGTCGATGTCGAGCGCGAACGAGCCACCCTTGCCGCCGGTTCCGGCCTGCGCCGCGATGGCGCCATCAAGCACGATCGTGCCTCCGCCGGCGGCGGTTACCGCAAGTTTGCCGGCATTCCCGCCTCCCGAAGCGGCGGCCAGATTGAGCGTCGCGCCGGATCTCACCTGGATGTCGCCGCCAATGGCCGTCAGGCCGATGCGCCCTGCATCGGCATACTCGGTGACGTCGAAGAACTGTTTGGCAAAGCCGCCGACGTTGATCAGCGCGCCGGCGTCGATCACGGCGTCTCCTGAGGTTGCCGTGACGTCCACCGCACCGCCAACGGCGACGATGCGGCTGCCGAGTGCAACGTTGCCACCCGACAGCGAGAGGATCGAGCCCAGACTGTCGACCGCGGCCAGCGTCGAGGTGCCGCCGGTCCCGATCAGACTGAGCGCACCCGTGGTGGACACAGCCTGGTTGGCAGCCTGGCGTCCGGTCAACACCGGCGTTGCCAGGGTCAGTGCCGCCGCGCCGGCGTCGAACGAGCCTTTGCCCTGGCCGACGATGCCATTGGTCCCGGTCAGAATTACCGAGCTGAATCCGGTCACGGTCTTGGCGCCACGGCCGAGGATCAGTTCGTCGGCGGTCAGTGCCAATGTGCCGGTGCCGGAGCCGGCTGTAGCCGCGCCGCCGCCGCTGTTCTCCAGAGCGATGGTCCCGCCGCTAACGACGATGTTGTTGCTGCCGTAGCCCGACAATGCGCCGGCATCGAGTGTCACCGCCGCGAGCCCGGCACCGCCGAAGTTCACCGAAGCGTGGAAGTCG
Source organism: Bradyrhizobium sp. (assembly GCA_013822885.1). Classification (GTDB taxonomy): domain Bacteria; phylum Pseudomonadota; class Alphaproteobacteria; order Rhizobiales; family Xanthobacteraceae; genus Bradyrhizobium. The sequence continues at coordinate 11,338 of PNLC01000013.1, read as the reverse complement.
ATCGAGCTATAGCTGCGGAGCGTCAGGTGCTGTGTGTCCGCCAGCCGCTGCAACGACGCCAGCGACAGGATCAAGCCGTCGCTGCCGCCGCCGAGACCGATCCGACCCGAGGCCACCGACAGCGAAGACCCGGACAACCGCGCCGTTCCGGAAAGTTTCGTCGTCCGCGTCGCATCGATCAACAGCGCCTTACCGCCGCCTAGCTGCGCCCCGGCGCCGATGCTGACGACGCCGCCGATCGTTGTGTCGACGTTCTCGCGCAGCACACGAACAGCATCGCCTGTCGAAACGCGGATCAACGCGCCGTAGTCCTTCGATGGCGTGACCAAAACGTCATCGGCCGGATTGCCGTCGTCCCAACCTTGTGGATCGACGTAGACCGCGGCGACCTGAGGCTTCATGATTAGGTCACCGGCTACGCCCGCAGAGTCCCCGTTGGCGATGATGACGCTGCCTGCCCCGACGTCGATGAGGCCGCTCGCCGCCAGAATGATTTCGGGACCGGTGAGCGCCGAAGCCGCGTCGTTTCTCACGACGATGTCGCTCGCCGACACTTCGACGCGGGTGCCGAGCGGGTCGCCTGACCGCGTGCCGCCGATGAGCAGGCTCGAGGTTCCGAATCCGCTCAGACTTGCCGCATCGAGCACGAGATAGCCGTCGGCTTTCAAGTCCGAACCGTTCTCCCCGGCACCGAGGATCGCAATCTTGCTGCCGGCGATGTCGACCACTCCACCGCGGCCACCCGCTGCGGAAGACTTGAGGGTTCCCTCGAAGATCAGTTCTTGCGTGGCCTTGAAGACGACCGCGCCGCCGTCGATCGGTAGCCGCGGCGTCACTATATTCTGTCCGGTCAGACGATACTGCGTCAGCTTGAAAGCGTCGGAGACGAAAAACGTATTGGCGGACGCCTCGTTGTACTCGGTGTACTGGCGCAGCACGTTCCCGGACATGACGCGCCATGCCGATGAAAGTTGGTCGCTGGTGCCGGAGAACATGTCGCCCAGCCTGCCCGCCATGATGGTGGTGCCGTCATGCATCACGAATGTCTTGGTTGAAATCGTGCTCGTACTGCCCGCAACCATCTGGATGGCGTAGGCGCCGGGCAAAAGCGCATAATGCGCCGGCAGCAGCGTGTACCAGCCCGCAGCGAGGCCGTTGCCGCCGGCGAGCCAGATGCGACTGCCCGTATCCGATGCCGCGGAAGCCTGCAACGGCAGAATGGCAAACATCCCGGACATGCTCAGAATGTCGTGCGAGCCCCCAGGACCAGGCACAAACTCCCAAGCCCGCAGGTCACCGCCGCCGGAGATGTCGACAACAGAGCCCTCCTCAACGGCGACATTCGAGCCGTTCAGAGTGATTTTCTTTTCGGGCAGGGAGGCGATGGCCACGGGCGCGCCGGGGCCGGGATCCACCTGCCAGAATTCGCCATTGAGCAGTGTGCCGTAGAGGGCGGTGAGCCCTGCGCCCGATACCGACGTGATGCTGCCAGCTGCGAGAGTCAGGCTACTGCTCGCATCAAGCATGATCGAGCCAAAGGGCGCTGCGAGCGTACCGTTCTGCGTGATGACTGGTGCGCGGAGTGTCAAGGATCCTGCCGCCGACAGCGGCAGCGAGGCGCCGCCGTTCTGCTGGATGGTGATGGAATTGCCCGCGGTGACGGTCGCATTGATCTGGGAGCCGGGATAGATCACGCTTGCCTTCAGGACGAGGTCGCCATCGACCGCCAGTCCGGAGGCGCGATCGATTTCCGGCGAGGTGAACCGGATATGACCGCTTTGCAGGATCGTTTGCTGATAACCACGAATGCTGTTCAAACCATGGATGTCGGTCTGCGTGGATTTGAGGGTCAGCGTACCGGCGAGGGAAGCGACCGAATTGGCAGCGCCGCCGGCAAGCTGAATGTAGGGGGCAATCAGCGTCGAACTGGTGCCGTTCGAAACCACCGGGCCCGTTAGTGAGATGGATCGGCCCAGCGACAGATTGACGGCATCGAACTGTATGGTCCCGGGCGTCGCGAGAGAGAGGTTGGCGAAACCGCCATTGTTGACCACCGATGCGATCAGAGTCGGAGCAGGAGGAGCGCTCGCCACCGCCGCACCGATGCCGTACAGGTTCCACTCTGGGGCGCCGCCGCCCCACGCGTCCCACTCGATCACGTCCGCGTGAGTGAAGCCGTACTGGGTCGGATCGATAGCGGCCAGTCCGCCTCCGGTTGGAACGGTGTCGGTAACGGTGAGGGAGGGTGTTTGCCCTATGGCGTCGACGAATTCCTGTGTGAAGATGAACGGTTGGCCGCTCGGAAGGCCCCACTGGCTATAATCATAGCCGATCGAATCTTCCCAGGTGAACTTGCCGTCACCGTTGGTATCGTCGGGGATGATCGATCCCAACAGGCTCCTGAGCAGATCCCACGCTGTGGCACCGCCGCCTTCATTCGACACCGAAAGCGTTCCGCCCATGGCATTCGGCCCGCCCGCATGCGCATACAGGCGACCTTGAATGAGGCCCCCGCCTGTGAAGCTGATCCGTCCGCCGTTGCTGTTGAGCGTGATTGCTTGGGAGCCTTTTTGGTCGCGATCTATGGTGGCGGCTGCGCCCGACACGTCGATCAGGGTTCCGGCACCCATGGCGTAGGTCGTCGAACTCAGGCTGACCGAACCGCCATCCAGGACCTCGCCGAACCGACGACCTGCGACCCCAAGCTGGATCACGGGCACACCACGCGCCAACAATGCGGCGGCGTTGCCAAGCGCGATCGTGCCGTTGGAGGCGCTGAGGACGATCGATCCGGCAGGCGCCTCGATGGTTCCATCAACAGTGACGTTCGCGCCATCGATATTGATCGCTCCGCGCACATCAGTGGTGATCGACGCGCCCGCGCCCACAACGACGTCCCCGTCGGCACCGAGAGTGAGGTTGTTGGCGGTCATGGCCGCACGCTGCCACAGCGGCAGGACTGCCTTTTGCCCGACGTCGGTAATTGCGGAGCCCGAGGCGGTGGCGCGTGCGGCATTCCCGGTGAGGTCGATACTGGTTGCGACCTGTTTCAATTGGGCTCCGTCCGGCACGGTGACACCCTGCGAGGTCGAAACGCTCAGCGAACGGAAACCGCGATCCGAAAAGAGCGAATTGCCGATATGCATCACGGAAGTGTCCGCAGGCGTGTCGCCGCCGAGCTGAACCGCTGCATCGGTCGTGATGCCCAGACGGCCGCCCGACCCAGCAGCGTAGCCGCGTAGATCGAGGTTTTTCACGCCGACTGCATCGACCCCGGTCAGCGTGATTTTGCCGGCGTCGCCGGACTTCAGCCCGATCTTCCCGGAGCGGTTAGAGAGCAAGCCGCCGCCGGAGACATCGAGGATGGCGCCGGCCCCCGCGTGGAGCGCGATGGCATTGATACCGATCGTGCCGCCATCGGTCCGGTACGGTGCGGCCACGAAGCCGTCGGTCAATTCGTTGGTCCACCGTCCGGAAACATCTATGGCGGAGTGCGCACCGAGAGAGACTTGGTGGATGGTGCCGGTGAAATCTACAGTGCCGCCAACGATGCGGATGGCGCCGCCGACGTTGTAGCGGACGAAGTCCGCGACCACGTTCGCGTTCCCGTTGACACGCAACTTCGCTCCGGGGTCAAGCGTGAGCTCGGTGCCCTCGATCACATCAAAACCAGCGCGAACGTTGAGATTAATCGTACCCAATCCCGAGCCGCTGAGCATGTCAGCGTCGAAATGGAGGCTCGCGATACCCGTGGCCGCGTTATAAAACGTGCCGAGATTGCTCAAGTCGTCCGCAAGCGCGGGGGGCGTGTCGGAAATAACCACCCTGTCTGGCGTCCAGTTTCCATTGGCGGTTTGCGCGTCGCCGATTTGAAGCGTGCCAGCCGTAGCCCAATCCCCCGCCGCAACCTGCCTTTCGCCGGCCACGACTCCAGCGGCGATCTGCCCTTCCATAACGAACGCTTCGCCCGCATAGACGGTCACCGAGCCGGCGTTGCGGCCCTCTGTGTAGCCCTTCTCGAAACGCGCACGTGACTTGCTCAACGGACCCGTCCAGGTTTCGGTGATCCCCCACCTGGCGCTGTGCCGGGTGAACCCCTCCGCCAACGCCACGTAAAGCTGATCGGGTCTCGCTTGTCCGATGTCGTAGACCCGCCCGTCGGCACCGAGCAGCTTGGTGGTCGCGACCCAGCCATCCTTGTAGCGAACCGAACCGCCGGAGACGTCCAGGATCGAGCCTGACCGCGTGATGACAGAGCCGCCGGACTTGATGAAAATCGAGCCAGCCGCGGTGGAAAGCTCCGCTAGATCTGTTCTGCCATTGCCGATCCAAGCCGAGAGGTCTGCGAGCGGCGTGCCTCCCCACTCGCCGGGCTCGCCACCCCAGTCTACGCCCGCCATGACACCGTCGGTGAAGATACCGCCGTCACGCCTGTCCACCTTGACCTTGACGCCGCGCAGCCATGAATCGCGATAGAGGGGCGAGTCGCGCAGTTCGTTGATGCCGAGCGTCGCCTCGATGATGTTGCGATCCATCGCGAGGAGCACATCTTGAAGACCGGCGACGCTCAAGTATGCGCCGTCGTCGATATAAACCAGGCTGCCGTCGGCGACTCCTCCGTTGCCGGCGTTCGGCTCCAGCGGAGCCGTCGGCTGGGCGCTGGCGAGGATATTGATTTCGCCGGCCGGCGCGATCACGCTGGCGCCTGACTTGATGCGGATGTCATACCCGCGCAGCTCGACCCGCCCTGGCTCGTAGCGCGTCGCCAGCGAACTCCCCTCGATTTCGCTGATGTCGCTAAGATCTGGCTCCACCATGATGACACTGCTCTCGCCAAGCGTAAGCGTGCCGGCTTTCCAGCTTGCGAGCTGCGGATCGCCATCGATGAAATAGCGCAACGCCCCCTGCGACCAGGCTTGCAGGCGCACAGAGCCGCCCTGGTTGTTGAGGGCCGTATTGGCATACAATAAGCCCGCCTGGACGATGTCGCGCCCCTGCAAGGTGATGTCGCCACGGGTCGACGAGACCACGCCGGTATTCACGACACGGTAGCCGACATCGGCGGCGCGCTGCTCCATTGCCGGCAACATCGAATTCTGGACATCGTAGAGAGCTGGGACATTCGCGTTGGCCGGGTTGAATGGCCAACTGCCGGGAAACAGCCAGGGCATGGGAGCCGATACGGCGACGTCCAGACCGCGTACGTCGAGAGAGGGACGGAGATAGACCTGCTCACCCGCAGCCATGATGACTTGGCCGCTGTTGGCCGAAATGGTGCCGGCGTTGATGACATGAGGCGCAAACAGCATGGCCTTGCCGCCGGTCGCCGTGCTAATCATTGCACCGGCCTCAACGGTGACGTCGCCGGGAGGAGTCCGCGGCAGAAAAGCCGGCTGCGGCTGCTGCGTGGCGGTCTTGCTGGGATCAATCGGGACGCCGTGATCTCCGAAGTTAGGAAGCGCTATCGTCCAATCGCTCCCCATGCCGGGCGCGGTGATCGCCGTGGCGATACCCGCCATGAACTGCTCGTTCGACAGGCTGAGCGAGGACGCGACCAGCGTCCCGACATTTACCTGGCTGGCGCCGCCGAAGATGATGCCGTTGCGGTTGATGACGTAGACCGCACCGTCGGCCTTGATCGAGCCCAGGATCCTGCTCGGGGCGAGGGTCGGATCGAGCACCCGGTTGAGCGCGATCCAGTCGCGATTGCCCTTCTGGTCGAACACCAGATCCGTGTCCCTGCCGACGTTGAAGCTCTGCCAGGTCAGGATTGCCTTTTGTTGCGTCTGTTCGATGCCGATCCTGGTGCGGACACCCACGGTGGACTCGGTCGGCAGGTTGGCGCCCTGCCAAAGATCCGAGCCCGGAACGGCCCCTGGCGCGACCTGCAGACCGCCGGGCTTCAAACCGTTGGGAACCGTGCTCTGCGTGGCGCGCGCGGCATCGCGCGCCGCCTGCTGGCTCGCCTGCTGCGCCTGGATCGCCAGCGTCGCACGCCTGAGCGAATTGCTCGCCGCCTGTGCGGCCCGCGTCGCTTCCTGCTGCGCCGACTGCGCGGCGGCGGTTGAAGCCGTCGATGCTGCCGGCTGCGCACCACCGCCGAGCGGCCTGGCGTAAGCAACCGACGAGGCCAATGTCAGCGCGATGACGCTGGCCCCGGCCAGCCATGCGAAATGGCGGCCGTTGCGACGGGACATGGTGGCGCGAAGCTCAGGGCCGCAGTTCAGCATCGGGTTCTCTCTCGGCAGCAGGTGGACACATCAGGTGACATCCACTCCGCCCCAGAAGAGCACAACAGATGCCTCACTGGTCTGACACCGGCCGGGGATCGAATCTGAACTAAAAACTTGATGACAGTTTGTGGCGCTCCCGGACCAGATTGGCGGCGTCAGCTGAAAAGGATGATGCCGCCGGGAAGCGCGCGCGAGGTCGCGCCGGTTGCCCGCTCGATCCAGCCGAGGATCTCGTCCGTGCGCTCGATGCGGAATCGGCCGCTGACGGTCTTCTGGCCGAGCGCCGCGCTGAGCACCACCACCCGGCCAGGCCGGTAGCGATTGATCTCGGCCACGGCATCGGCAAGCGGCGTTGCGCGGAAGACGATAAAGCCGTCGTGCCAGGAGGTTGCCTCGTGACGGTCGAAGCCGATGGCCGGCCGAAGGCCGCTGTTGTCATAGATGACCTGTTGCCCGGCCCGAACCGGTTGCGACCGGTCGCCTGCGGTGACCTCCACGCCCCCCTCAATGCAAGTCACCCACGTGACCGCCGCGATGCTGCGAACGTCAAAACGGGCCTGCCTTGCAACCGTCTGCCCATTGCCGGCGAGCACGATCAGCTCCCGCGAGGACCGCGCCGGCATCGCGAACGACGCCTCTCCGGAAATCAACCGGACACTGCGGCCGTCATCAGTATCCGCCGGGACGGCGATGCTGGTTTGCGTGTTGAGCTGGACGTCGACGTCCGCCACCGTCACGCGGCGCTGCTCGCCGGTTGCCGTGCGATAATCGGCCCGCAACTCATCAAAGGACGGCCACAGATCCAGCGGCGGCTTCATGACCACGTATGCCGCGACCGACGCAGCAAGCGCCCCGCCACCCGCAAGCAGGGCGCGCCGGCTCATGGTTGCCCGGCGCCCCGACCACACCGGCATGCCATGCGCTTCGACAAAGACGCGCCCCCCCTCACCCAGACCCCGCCATACGCGAAGCGCTTCGGTAAAGGCTGACTCATGCGCCGGGCTTTGTTGCCGCCAGCGCCTCAACGCCTCCGCATCCGCCGTCGTGGCCTCCCCCGAGACCAGCTGCCTGACCCAGCGGCGAGCATCGCGCTTCAGCGCATCGGCCTCTCCGTCCGGGTCATCGCTCATTGATCGTCTGTTCCCGACGACGTCGGCATCTTTCTTTCCAATCCGAAAGCCCTCTTAACAGAAGACAATTCTCGCGGCCCCGATCTGAACCTCCCGGACATCATTTCTTCAAGACGCGCGGCACAATAATCGTGCGCCGCCTGCAGCTCCCGCTGGACAAAGCGCTCTGAAACCCCGAACCGCGCGGCAATCTCGCGCCGGGGCGTGCCCTCGAGCCGTGCGGCCAGCAGGATGGCCTGCTGTCGGACCGGCAATTTCCCGATGATGTGCACCAGGGCCTCGAGCTCCGTGCGCGCCTCCAGCGCACGTGCAGCATCCGGCGCATCGTCGGCGATCTCGAGCAAGGCTTCGACCTCGGAGGCGGTCAAGCGGCGATTTTCCGCACGTCGCAGGTTGGAGGCGATGTTGATCGCCATACTGTAGAGATAGGTGTCGGGATTGCGCACCGTGGTCAGTTCGCCGCCGCGCTCCAGGCGCAACCAGGTGTCGTGCAAAGCCTCGCTGGCAAGATCGGACGAGCCGAGATAGCGCGTCAGCCGCCTCTTGAGCTCGCCATAGCGCGCCAGCAGGTGGCGCTGCAACGCAGCCCAGTCCGCTTCCGTCATTGCGCGGTCCTCACCGTCTGCAGGCTCGCGGCGTTGCACTGGGCAAGCAGGTCGGGCGTGACGAGGATCACGACAGGCTGTTCGAAACCGGGCGGCGGCGACTGGCCGACGGATACCCGCCGCACGGCACGATCGAAAGCGGCATCGATGCCGGCCTCACCGGTCGAGCCGAGCGACGCAACGCGGGTCACCGTTCCCGACGCGCCGATCCAGAACCCGAGCGCAATCCGATAACCTCGCGCCCGAATCTGCTGATCCGCACAGAAAGCGCGCTTGAGGCTTGCCTGGAGACGCCCGTAATAATCGCGGACATGGGGAGCCGGCTCGAGCAGTGCCGGGTTCGTCGCTGCCGGATCCGGAAGCAGCATGGCGCCGTCGGCCGCCATGAATTCCGCCATGAGGCCGGTTCCCGCGAGCAATGTGCGCAACGCCGCAGCGGGTGCATACCGGCCCCTGACCGGCGCGGACTGACGGCCCGCCGCCAGGCTCGCATCGTAGATCACCTGCCATCCCGAGGCGACACTGTACGCCTCGATGGCCGAGGGCAAAGCTTGCGCGGGAAGGTCGAAGGCAACAGGCTCGTTCGGCGCCGTCCGAGGCTCGGCCATCACAGCGCCGGGCATAAACCCCGCGCCCGCAACCAGCAACCACAGGACGCAGCCGCTCCGCTTGATGTTCGAACTCCAGGACCGGGACAAGCCGTCATTGCAACTGGAATCCGCCAACAACATCTGCTCCGGAGAACTGCCTCCATTTGGAGAAGATTTTAAGCTAGGGCGACTTTCTTACAGTCTTGTGTCACTGGCCCGATCGCGGCAGCCCCAGCGCTGGTTGGCGGGGACAAAAGCAGGCGAACTCCTGGTGGGCGTCGCCGAACCCGGTGTACGGGAACGGAGCGGTACCCTTCCCGGGCAACATCCGCAAAAAAGCCAAATGATTTCAGTTGCTAAAACTGTGCTTATGGTGCGCTCGGAGGGACTCGAACCCCCACGATTTTACTCACTGCCACCTCAAGGCAGCGCGTCTACCAATTCCGCCACGAGCGCTTGGGATACCGGCTGGATGGATGCCGTCCGCCGGATCAACGGCGCCGATGTAACAAATCGGAGATGGAGGGACAAGGCGGTTTTGCGCGCCGACAACTACCTGACATCAGGCGATTTCGGCAGCATTTGCTTGACTTCGACCGCGATCCGGTTGCGATCGACCAGCACGACGCCGGATGCCACCGGAAGGTTGTTGGCAAGTATCTTGACCTCGTCCGCCTCCGTGGCATCCAGTTCGATGATGGCGCCGCGCGAAAGCCGCATCACCTGGTGGATGGGCATGGTCGTGGTGCCGAGCACCACCATCAGATCGACGCTGACTTTATCGAGGGTCGCCACTTCTGAACCGCCAAACCGGGACTAGATTGTCTGGTTCCACCTGACCACGTTATGGTTAGCCAATGGTTAATGCCCGCCAAAGCCTTGATTTGACGACCTTCGCACAGCCCGCCGGGGGCGGCGAGGTCGAATGGCGGATTGCGGCTGCCCCGGTCCCCTACCCCGAGGCCGTCGCCGAAATGGAGGCCCGCGCGGCCGATATCGCCGACCGCAAGGCCCCCGAACGGGTGTGGCTGCTCGAGCATCCCCCGCTCTACACCTCAGGCACCAGCGGCAGGCAGGACGACCTGCTCGATCCGCGCTTTCCGGTGTTTGCCACCGGCCGCGGCGGGCAGCTCACCTATCACGGTCCCGGCCAGCGCGTGGCCTATGTGATGCTCGACCTCAAGCGACGGCGGCCGGACGTGCGCGCCTATGTGGCCGGCCTGGAAGAATGGATCATCCGCACCCTCGACGCCTTCAACGTCCGCGGCGAGCGCCGCGAGGATCGCGTCGGCGTCTGGGTCCGGCGGCCCGACAAGGGCGCCGGCCATGAAGACAAGATCGCGGCGATCGGCGTCCGCCTCCGGCGCTGGGTGTCGTTCCACGGCATCGCCATCAATGTCGAGCCGGACCTGTCGCATTTTTCCGCGATCGTGCCCTGCGGCGTCGCCGATCCCCGCTACGGCGTCACTTCCCTGGTCGACCTCGGCCTGCCGGTGACGATGATAGATGTCGACGTCGCGCTGCGGCAGGCGTTCGAGCAGGTGTTCGGCGCGACGGGCGCGCGCCTGACGGAAGCGACGGCCTAGCGTAGCTTTGATGGTGCAGCGGTCCCGCCAAACTGGCAGCATTGCGGACGCTGGCGGCGATGTTCCGGAGCGTATCCGCAAACTTTCCCCCCGCCAGGCCCGAAGAATGTGGGAACCAATCAACCTTTCGCGCGTTTGGCCCAGTTAAACAGGCAGTCGAATGTTCAGGAAAGACCAGCAACAACAGAGGGCTCTATTCGAGAGCGAACGAAATTTCCGACTTCTGGTTGAAAATGTCGCCGACTACGCGCTGTACATGTTGGACCCTACCGGCGTGGTCACGAGCTGGAATATCGGCGGCCAGCGCATCAAAGGCTACTCTCCTGACGAAATTATCGGGGAGCACTTTTCCCGCTTCTACACCGAAGTCGACCGCGCGAATGGCAAGCCCGCGCGCGCGTTGCGAATTTCCCGGGAACAGGGCCGGTATGAGGAGGACGGCTGGCGCGTCCGCAAGGACGGCACGTTCTTCTGGGCCAGCGTCGTCATCGACCCCGTCCACGAGGACGGCAATCTCATCGGTTTCGCCAAGATCACCCGCGACATCACCGAGCGCCGCGAGGCTCAGCTCAAATTCGAGCGAATGCAGCAGCAGCTCGCGGAGTCGCAGAAACTCGACGCGCTGGGCCAGCTGACCGGCGGCGTCGCGCATGATTTCAACAATCTGCTCATGATCATCAGCGGCAGTCTTCATACGCTGAGGAAGGGAATGGACGACAGCGACCCGAGGCGTGTGCGGGCCATATCGGCGATCGAAGCGGCGACCCGGCGCGGCGCGGCGCTTACCAACCAGTTGCTGACATTCGCGCGGCGGCAGAGCGTCAATCCGCAAGCCGTTGACGTCTCCGAACGTATCGATGCGCTGCGCGAGGTACTCCAGACCGGGGTCGGCAGCGCGGTAACGCTGCTGTTCGACTTCGACCAGCACCTCTGGCCGGCCATGGTCGATGTCGCCGAATTCGAAACGGCGCTGGTCAACCTCGTCATCAATGCGCGCGACGCCATGGCCGACGGCGGCACCATCACGGTTTCAGCCCATAACGAGATGCTCCGGGAAGAAATCAATGCCGGCGACTATGTCGCGGTCTCGGTGGAAGATACCGGCGTGGGCATCGCCCCGGATGTGCTCGGCAAGATCTTCGATCCCTTCTTCACCACCAAGCCGATCGGCAAGGGAACGGGGCTGGGGCTCTC